>JBKXCY010000236.1:0-2285 GCA_046994005.1 Streptococcus sp. | reverse complement strand
AGAGTACCTGACTACGAATCAGGCGGTTAGAGGTTCGACTCCTCTAGGGTGCATAAAGCGGTAGCTTTAGATCGGGAAGTAGCTCAGCTTGGTAGAGTACTTGGTTTGGGACCAAGGTGTCGCAGGTTCGAATCCTGTCTTCCCGATAGTGTATAGTGTATCGAAAAAGTCTAATGGTTGACATTAGACTTTTTTGTAGTTATTTTTTTATTAATTTTCAAGAAAAAAGAGCTTTCGCTCTTTTCAACTTTATTTATTTCGCAGTTCAACATAACGGTTATACCAAATTTTGATATATTCCTCAGAAAAAGGACCTTTGTTTTGGTTTATCCAATCTACTAGAACCTTAACATTTTCCTTTAAAATAAAGTCGATGTCATCTGAATAGTGCATTTTTTCTTTGTGTTGCTCGTATTCTTCAACATCTAACAATTTTTTTTCACCATTGGTAAAGACCTTGACATCGAGATCATAGTCGATATATTTTAAGGCTTCTTGGTCAATGTGAAAAGGACTTGCTAGGTTACAGTAGTAAGACACACCATTGTCACGGATCATGGCGATGATGTTAAACCAATATTTTTTATGGAAATAAACGATCGCTGGTTCACGCGTGATCCAACGTCTACCATCACTTTCAGTCACAAGTGTATGATCATTTACTCCAATAATTGCATTTTCGGTTATCTTTAATACCATGGTGTCACGCCATGTACGGTGTAAACTGCCATCATGTTTATAACTTTGAATTGTAATAAAGTCGCCTTCTTTAGGTAGTTTCATAACTTACCAACTTTCTACAATCTAAGTATATCCTCTATATTGTATCATATTTTTTCAAATTTTTTCTTATTTTTCTATTTAATTTTCAATTTGGTTTATGAATCTAAGTATTCTCTAATGGCCGACGTTATATCACTATAATCGTAGCCTTTTCTGGCTAGTGCCTGAGTCAAGCGTTGTTTGAGGTCATAGCCTTCATATTTTTTACTGTATTTACGGTATTGTTTTTCTAACTCTTTTAGAATGAGCTCATGTGTTGTTTCTTCATCTGTTTCGAGCTCGAGATTTTGGAATGCTATCTTTGCTTGATTGTAAGCAAAACCTTTTGAAATGAGTGCCTGGATGATTTTCGTTTCAATGGCTTTTAACGGATATTTTCCTTGGTATTTTTTTAGGAGTTTTATTGCGGTACGGTCGATCACTTCTGAAAAATCATGGTCTGCAAGAATTTCTTGAAGGATAGATTTTGGGATCCCTTTTTGTTGAATTTTTTGTTGTAATAAGAGAGGGCCCTTATCGCCACTGAGAAGGTTGGCCTCTATCAGGTTTTTTGCATATTGACGATCATCTAACCACTTGTCTTCTTTTAGGTGTTGGACCACTTTATCAATAATGCCACTATCAATCTCATATTTTGTTAGGTAGTCTCGGACTTCTTTTGTTGTCCGAGCTTTAAAAGAAAGATGGTAAAGGGCCAGGTTTTTACCATAGGAGTATTGAGCAAACTCTTGGATTTCTTTTAGTTCCTCTTCACTGATTTCTTTATCTTTGGAAAGAAAATATTTGACGATGGTGTCTTCTGTAATATAAAGTTTTTGATCATTGTCTAATTCCAGGAGGTAGAGTCTTTTTTTCTTTTCTAGTTTTGTAATTTTCATGTTTTTATTATACCGAAAAATGTGTTAAGATAGGGATATGAACGTTAAAGTAAAACAAAAAATTCCTTTGAAAATTAAACGAATGGGAATTAACGGGGAAGGGATTGGCTTTTATAAAAAAACACTTGTCTTTGTGCCAGGCGCCTTGAAGGGAGAAGATATCTTCTGCCAAATTACAAGTGTCAAGAAAAATTTTGCGGAAGCCAAACTCCTAT
Organism: Streptococcus sp.; assembly: GCA_046994005.1. Taxonomy (GTDB): domain Bacteria; phylum Bacillota; class Bacilli; order Lactobacillales; family Streptococcaceae; genus Streptococcus. The sequence continues at coordinate 409 of JBKXCY010000236.1, read as the reverse complement.
CTGTGAATAAGGCATCTAAGTTTCGTGTGACGCCCATGTGTGATATCTATGAGACCTGTGGTGGTTGCCAAATCATGCATTTGAAGTATGACAAGCAACTGGAGTTTAAGACAGATTTATTGCAACAGGCCTTGAAGAAATTCTCACCTGAAGGCTTTGAGCAGTATGATATTCGGCCGACAATTGGAATGCAGGAGCCTCTTTACTATCGGGCAAAATTGCAATTTCAAACAAGGAAATTCAAGGGCCAGGTGAAGGCGGGACTCTATGCTCAAAATTCACATTATTTGGTGGAATTAAAAGATTGTTTGGTTCAAGATCCAGTTATTCAAGCTATCGCCAACGATCTAGCGGATTTATTGACCTATTATCAGATTCCGATTGCTGATGAGCGTAAAGAACTGGGTGT
>JBKXCY010000235.1:0-2297 GCA_046994005.1 Streptococcus sp. | reverse complement strand
TAACCCATCTAACAAAGCTAAAGGTGGATGGTTGCAAAACTTGAACTCACTTGCAAGCCTTGACTTCGGTTATGCAGCTGACGGTATCTCACTTACTACTCAAGTATCACCTCGTGCCCTTGGTAAGACTCACGACGAACAAGTTGACAACCTCGTAACTATCCTTGACGGATACTTCGAAAACGGTGGACAACACGTTAACTTGAACGTTATGGACTTGTCAGATGTTTACGAAAAGATCATGAGCGGTGAAGATGTTATCGTACGTATCTCTGGATACTGTGTAAACACTAAATACCTCACTCCAGAACAAAAAACTGAATTGACACAACGTGTCTTCCACGAAGTTCTTTCAATGGATGATGCCTTGAACTAAGATTCAAATAGATGAAAAAACCAGTCGGGAACGGCTGGTTTTTTCATCCTCATCGCAAGATTATTCTGAATTTTGAAAGAGTTTAAGAGCCCGCTATATAGAGTTTGACAGCGTTTTCTCCAAGTGTTATAGTAGAGCTGTAAATAAGATAGAAGGGGTGATCCTATGTTTTTAACATTTATTTTCGCTATTATTTGGCTCTTTATCCTGATTGCACTGATCTTTTTAGCAACCCTTCTCGTCCAGGATATGACCGTGCAACACCACCACCCGAGTTAACGAATCTTAGGGCTAGACAATAGCTATTCTAAACGAATTCATAAGGACAAGAAACAAACTAGAATTGTCAAATTTTAGTTCTGTCTCTCGTCCTTTTTTGCTATAATAGAAACAGATTATTTAGTAAGAAGGAAATTATGGAAGAGTCAAAACAGATCAACCAAGTGATCGACGTCCTGATGTTAGCTGGAACCCTCCTGATAGAGAGCGGTTCTGAGATTCACCGGGTCGAAGATACCATGATCCGGATCGCCCATTCACAGGGGATCGTCGATTGCAATGTTTTAGCGATGCCAGTCGCTATTTTCTTTTCAATTGAGAACGCCAATGTCACGCGCATGAAACGGATCTTGCGGACCAATTACAATATCGAAAAGGTCTGTGATGTCAATCAGATCTCTCGTCAACTCGTCTCTGGAGAGATCGATCTCGAGCAAGCCTACCAGGCCCTGAGCGAGTTGAAAATGAAGCGTGTTCCTTATACCAATCTCCAGTTGACCATTGCGGCAACCCTCAGTGCGCCTTTCTTCTCCATCATGTTTGGAGGAAATTTCTATGATGCGATTGGAGCGGGTATTGCGACTGTCTTTGCCTTTGCTTTTTCTCTTGTTGTTGAGAAATACGTTCGCATTCCTTTTGCCACTGCCTTTGCGGCCGCCTTTGTCTTCGGTTTTTTGGCCCATATCTGGACGCGCTATAGTGGTTTTCCATCCAATACCGATCTCATTATCGCAGGCTGTGTCATGCCCTTCGTTCCTGGAATCGCTATGACCAATGCTGTCCGCGATCTCATGAATTACCACCTCAACTCTGGGATGAGTAAGCTCTTTGAGACTCTCCTCATTACTCTTGCCCTTGGTGCCGGTACAACCGTTGCCCTTGTCCTTATGAAATAAAATCATGAACCTAACTGAATTTTTAATCCAAGCGGTGGCCAGTTTGATTGCCATCATCACCTTTTTAATCGTCCTAAATGTGCAGCGCTCCATGCTGATTCCTGGAGGAATCTTAGGGATGGGCATCTGGCTACTATACTATATGCTAAAAGGTCCTACCAATGTTATCGTAGCAACCTTTATCGCCGCTATTGTGGGATCCTGCATTAGTCAGATTTTAAGTATCGTTCTCAAGACGCCTGTCGTGGTCTTTATGCTGTCCATTCTCGCCCCTTTGGTTCCTGGATATATTTCCTATCGGACCACTTCCTTCTTTGTCAGTGGCCAATATCGACAGGCAGTAACCAGCGTAACACTGGTTGTTATCCTGGCCTTGGTCATCTCCATCGGGATGGCTAGCGGATCTGTCGTCTTGAAACTCTACCATTCCTACCAACGCTATCAAAAAAGAAAAATGACCAATGCCAACTAGCATTTGTCATGTTGGTGACAAAGTCTTCTTAAAAACTTTCCTTAGGTGAGCACGGACGTCAGCGAACTTCGTAGAAGTTCCATAACTAATTAAGATACAAAGGGCGTCCACGGATTGTGTTCAATTAGTTTTGGACCCCTTCGCTTTTTAATTTTTAGGCTCAGGCTAAAACAGTTTCCCAAACTGTTTTACTCCCAAAACTCCCGAGTGCTAGAAACAATCGTGTTTCTAGCACTTTTCTCACAGCGGAAAGTTTCATTATATATTTAGATAC
>JBKXCY010000234.1:0-2302 GCA_046994005.1 Streptococcus sp. | reverse complement strand
GACGACGGATGATCAAGCGATTATGGGAATTCAACACCGTAGCTTACCGATTTATAGTTTTCAATACCATCCAGAAAGTATCGGGACGCCAGATGGGCTCAAGACCATCGAAAATTTTGTCAAACTAGTCAAGGAGCGGAAGATGAAACAAGTGCTTGCAAAAGTGGCGGAAGGAATGGATCTAACCAGCGCGGAATTAGAAGCGGCCATGGAGGAAGTTGTAGCTGGTCGTGCTTCAGAAGCGCAGGTGACGGCTCTACTTCTAGGCCTAAAAATGAAAGGGGAAACTGTTGAAGAGCGGACGGCTATTGCAAAAGTGATGCAGGCCCATGCGGTCGCTATTCCTACAGAAGTTCAAGGAGCGATGGACAATTGTGGAACTGGTGGGGATCGTTCTTATAGTTTCAATATTTCCACAACAGCTGCCTTCGTCCTTGCTGGTGGTGGCGTCAAGATGGCGAAACACGGAAATCGCTCGATCTCTTCCAAATCTGGTTCTGCGGATGTGCTAGAAGCGCTAGGGATTAACCTTGATTTGGGTCCAGAAGATTTGGGACGAGTGTTTGAAAAGGCGGGCATTGTCTTTCTATTTGCCAAAAATCTGCATCCTGGCATGCGCTATATTATGCCAGCTCGCTTGGCGCTAGGAGTTCCAACGGTGATGAATTTGACCGGTCCTCTCATTAATCCGATTCCTCTAGAAACCCAGCTATTGGGAACCAGTCGTCCGGATATGCTGGAAAGTACGGCAGAGATTCTAAAGAATTTGGGTCGAAAACGCGCAGTGGTAGTGAGTGGCCCACAAGGTTTGGACGAGGCAGGCCTTGATGGAGAAACCCAGCTCGCTATTTTGGAAAATGGACAGGTTACCTTGTCCAGCTTTCAACCAGAAGATATGGGAATGGAGCGCATCGAAATTGATCAAGTACGTGGTGGAGACGCTAAACGCAATGCAGAAATTTTACTCAGTGTCTTGAAGAATGAAGCGAGTCCCTTTTTAGAGGTGACGGTCTTAAATGCTGGCCTTGGTTTTTATGCCAACGGCAAGGTAGATTCTATCAAGGAGGGGATTGCCTTGGCACGTGAAGTGATTGCCAGTGGGGCTGCCCTTGAGAAATTGAGATTATTACAGGAGTATCAAAAATGAGTCAAGAATTCTTACCAAAGATTCTAAAGGAAAAGGCGCGTGAAGTGGCTGTGATGAAAGAAGAGGAGCTCCAACCTTTGCGCGAAACTTACCGCTTGTATGATTACCTAAAGAGTCATCCAGAAAAGCTTCAGATCATTGCGGAGGTAAAAAAGGCTAGCCCGAGTCTGGGAGATATTCATGTCGATGTGGATATCGTCGCGCAGGCGAAGACTTACGAAGAAAATGGGGCTGTGATGATTTCTGTCTTGACCGATGAAGTGTTTTTCAAGGGCAGTATCGAGTATCTCCGGGAAATATCTAGTCAAGTACGTATCCCCACCCTCAATAAAGATTTTATTGTGGATGAAAAGCAAATAATTCGGGCGCGAAACGCAGGAGCGACCGTTATCTTGTTGATTGTTGCAGCCTTATCAGAGGCTCGTCTGAAAGAACTCTTTGACTTTGCGACCCATCTTGGCCTGGAGGTTTTGGTGGAGACCCATAATCTGATAGAACTAGAGGTAGCTCACCGGATTGGGGTTCAGATCATAGGGATCAATAATCGCAACTTGGTGACCTTTGAGACAGATCTCCATACTAGCCTTGAATTGGCGGCCAATTTTGAACAAGAACCGGTTTACATCTCGGAGTCTGCTATTTTTACAGCAGCAGATGCGCGCATGCTCGCTCCTTATTTTAATGGCATTCTCGTTGGGACAGCCCTCATGAAGTCAGATAATGTGGCTGAAAAAGTAAAGGAGTTGCAGATTGACAAAGGTTAAAATTTGCGGATTGTCCACTCCAGAAGCTGTCCAGACAGCTGTTGAGGCAGGTGCGGATTATATTGGTTTTGTCTTTGCACCAAGCAAACGGCAAGTGACACTAGAGCAAGCTAGGCAGTTGGCTACAGGGATTCCAAAGGGGGTTCAAAAAGTCGGTGTTTTTGTATCACCACAAAGAGAAGAAGTGGAGCAAGCTTGCCAAGTTGTGGGCTTGGACCTGATACAAGTGCATGGGCCGATGGATGAAACCATCTTGCAAGAGTTTCCCCAACAAACGATTCGCGCTGTTCAAGTGGGGAAAGATACAGCTCTTTCTGAGACCAGTGGCGATTATCTGCTCTTTGATGCTCCTGTAGCAGGAAGTGGGCAGACTTTTGACTGGCAAAAGCTC
>JBKXCY010000233.1:0-2321 GCA_046994005.1 Streptococcus sp. | reverse complement strand
CGCTTAGTCAAGGTGGTAAAGTCTCCATAGCGCACTTTTAAAACCAAGGTCTTTCCTTGCTTACCATGTTTTTCCAGCGATTGGGCTACCTTACTGGACAGATTGGCAATTTCTTCTAAAATATCATCTTCTGCATAAAGGAGCTTGCGGTAGGTCCGCTCTTTTCCGATCGACTTGCGGATACGCTGACTTTTGACAGGGCTATTGTGAATCCCTCGCGCCTTACGAAAGAGATCATAGCCAAAGCGCCCAAATCGATCGATCAAGGTCATCTCCGGGATAGCTAAAAGATCCGCGCCAGTATAGACCCCCATCTCATGCAGGCGCTCCACTGTCTTCTTTCCTACCCCGTGAAATTTGGCAATGTCCATCTGGCTCAGGAAATCCTCGGCATCCTCCGGCAAGACCACCGTTAGGCCACGGGGTTTTTGGTAGTCACTTGCCATCTTGGCCAAAAACTTATTATAAGAAACACCCGCTGAAGCTGTGAGATGCAACTCTTCCCAGATAGCATGCTGAATCAAGCGGGCGATTTTGACAGCTGATTTGCTCTGGATTTTATTTTCCGTCACATCTAGATAGGCTTCATCAATACTCATGGGCTCGATGAGATCTGTATAACGCTTGAAAATTTCACGGACCTGCTCACCTACTTCTCGGTATTTCTCATAATTTCCAGAGATAAAAATGGCTTGAGGACAAAGCTCTAGTGCTTCTTTAGAGCTCATAGCTGAATGAATGCCATATTTCCTTGCTTCATAGTTACAAGTCGAGACAACACCTCTCCCTCCTGACTGACGAGGGTCCTGGCCAATCACGACAGGCTTGCCCTTCAAACTAGGGTTGTCTCTTTCTTCGACGGCAGCAAAAAATGCATCCATATCAATATGAATAATCTTGCGACTGGTATCATTCACTAATGGAAATATCAGCATTTTTCACCCTCCTTTCTTTCTATTATAGGAAGAAAATTTCAGAATTGCAAAAATCGACTCTCCAGAAAACATGAAAATTGATGAAAAACTGTGTTTGTTTTCAAAAATATAGTACAGTATCGCAGAGGATTTGAAACTGTATTACAAAAGAATCTGTTGTTTTTCGCAATTCGCCTTTGTGTAACCGATTTCTGTATGGTATACTACTATTGTAAGTGCAACAGATATAGTTGCTAGAAAGACAATAGAGGAAAATAAAAATGGTTGTTAAAACAGTCGTTGAAGCACAAGATATTTTTGACAAAGCCTGGGAAGGCTTCAAAGGTGAAGATTGGAAAGAAAAAGCAAGCGTTTCTCGCTTCGTTCAAGCTAACTACACACCATATGATGGAGATGAAAGCTTCCTAGCTGGTCCAACTGAACGTTCTCTTCACATCAAAAAAATTGTTGAAGAAACAAAAGCTCATTATGAAGAAACTCGTTTCCCATACGATAACCGTCCAACATCTATCGCTGATATCGCAGCTGGATATATCGACAAAGAAAACGAAGTGATCTTCGGTATCCAAAATGATGAATTGTTCAAATTGAACTTTATGCCTCGTGGTGGTATCCGTATGGCGGAAACTACTTTGAAAGAAAATGGATACGAACCAGATCCTGCAGTTCATGAAATCTTCACAAAATACGTTACAACTGTAAACGACGGTATCTTCCGCGCTTACACTTCTAACATCCGTCGTGCTCGTCACGCTCACACTGTAACTGGTCTTCCAGATGCATACTCTCGTGGACGTATCATCGGGGTTTATGCTCGTTTGGCTCTTTACGGTGCTGACTACTTGATGGCTGAAAAAGCAAACGACTGGAACTCTATTACTGAAATCGATGAAGAATCAATCCGTCTTCGTGAAGAAGTAAACCTTCAATACCAAGCACTTCAAGAAGTTGTTAAATTGGGTGACCTTTATGGTGTAGACGTACGCCGCCCTGCCTTCGATACAAAAGAAGCGATCCAATGGACAAATATCGCCTTCATGGCTGTCTGCCGTGTGATCAACGGTGCTGCTACTTCTCTTGGACGTGTGCCAATCGTTTTGGATATCTACGCTGAACGTGACTTGGCTCGTGGTACTTACACTGAATCAGAAATCCAAGAATTCGTTGACGATTTCGTTATGAAATTGCGTACTGTTAAATTTGCTCGTACAAAAGCTTACGACCAATTGTACTCAGGTGACCCAACCTTCATCACAACTTCTATGGCTGGTATGGGTAACGACGGACGTCACCGTGTTACTAAGATGGACTACCGTTTCTTGAACACTTTGGACAACATCGGTAACTCTCCAGAACCAAACTTGACAGTTCTTTGGACTGACAAAT
>JBKXCY010000232.1:0-2336 GCA_046994005.1 Streptococcus sp. | reverse complement strand
GGTAGTGGCTGGAAGACGGATCCCTACAAACCAGAAATTATCGATGGCAAGCTCTATGCGCGTGGTTCGTCTGATGATAAAGGGCCTACAATGGCCTGCTACTATGGTTTGAAGATCATTAAAGACCTAGGACTCCCTGTTTCTAAGCGCGTGCGCTTTGTTGTCGGTACGGATGAAGAATCAGGCTGGGGCGACATGGATTATTATTTCAAACATGTCGGACTTCCTGAGCCAGATTTTGGCTTCTCACCAGATGCGGAATTCCCAATCATCAATGGAGAAAAAGGAAACATCACTGAGTACCTTCATTTTGGAAATGATAACACAGGAAGTGCCCATCTCCATATCTTTACAGGTGGACTTCGTGAAAACATGGTACCAGAGTCAGCGACTGCAGTCGTTTCTGGTCAACTTCCAGATCTTGCTGGCCTCTTAGATGCCTTTGCCAAGGAACACCAGCTCAAGTATGAAATTTCAACTGTTGACGAAGAAACCTATACCGTTACCATTGTTGGGAAATCTGCTCACGGATCAACTCCTGAAGATGGAATTAATGGTGCGACCTACTTGGCTCTCTTGTTGAACCAATTTGATTTTGGTGGTGCTGCTAAGGCTTACCTTCATGTGACGGCTTCACTTCTTCACGAAGATTTTGCCGGTGAAAAATTAGGTATTGCCTATACCGATGCTAAAATGGGACCATTGAGCATGAATGCAGGTGTCTTCCATTTTGATGACAGCCAAGCAGACAACACTATTGCCCTCAATATCCGTTACCCTCAAGGTACAGATCCTGAAACCATCAAGTCCACCCTTGAAAAGATTGAAGGAGTAGCTACAGTAAGCTTGTCCGCTCATGGTCACACACCTCACTATGTTCCGATGGATGACGAATTGGTATCCACTCTCTTGCGTGTTTACGAAAAACAAACTGGCCTCAAAGGACACGAACAAGTGATCGGTGGTGGTACCTTTGGTCGTCTCTTGAAACGTGGGGTTGCCTTTGGTGCTATGTTCCCAGACTATGTCAATACCATGCACCAAGCTAATGAGTTCGCAGATGTCGAAGATCTCTATCGTGCAGCTGCAATTTACGCAGAAGCTATCTATGAACTAATCAAATAATCCACTACTCGGCCAGTTTTTCTGGCTGAGTTTTTCCATAGAAGGAGGACTTATGTCAACGATTGAAAGCATTAAACAAGCCATTATGGCAGATCCTCAAAATAAAGAATATACGGATAAAGGAATCGAGCCACTCTTTGCAGCTCCAAAAACTGCTCGTATCAATATTATCGGACAAGCTCCAGGGATGAAGACGGAAGAAGCTGGCATTTACTGGAAGGATAAGAGTGGTGACCGCCTGCGCGAATGGTTAGGAGTTGACGAAGACACCTTTTACCATTCTGGTTTGTTTGCGGTCATTCCTATGGACTTTTATTTCCCAGGGCATGGAAAATCTGGTGACCTTCCACCTCGCAAAGGCTTTGCGGAAAAGTGGCACCCTCAACTCCTTAAGGAGTGTCCAGATATTGAGTTGACCCTCTTGATTGGTCAGTACGCCCAAGCCTACTATCTCCATGAGAAGGTCAGTGGCAAGGTGACAGAGCGGGTGAGACGGTACAAGGACTATCTGCCCGACTATTTCCCTCTGGTCCACCCTTCGCCTCGCAATCAGATCTGGATGGCCAAGAATCCTTGGTTTGAGGCAGAGGTCGTGCCAGAATTGCAAACCTTAGTACAAGAGATCATTCAAAAATAAAGGAGATCGAAGATGGATGCTTATCAACAAGTTAAAGAAAAATTAGACGAGTTAGGCATTTCATTTGATGTGGTGGAACACCCACCTGCATTCACAACTGAGCAGGCCGATTCTTACATAGAAGGCTTAGAAGGTGTTCGGACCAAGTCCATGTTTTTGACCAACAAGAAGAAAACCCAATTCTATCTGCTCATCATGGATGACAAGAAACCATTGGATATGGATAATTTCAAAGAGCAAGTGGAAGCCAACCGGATCCGCATGGCTTCAGCAGATTCTTTAGCTGAAAAAATGCAATTACCTCCAGGAACGGTTTCTCCATTTGGTTTATTAAACAATGAAGAAAAAGATATTCGAGTCTATTTCGATAAAGACATTGTGTCAGAGGAGATCATGACTTTCCATCCCAATACCAATGAAAAAACGATCTTTATTAAAACCCAAGACTTGTTCCGATTTTTAGAGTCAATTAGCTTTAACTATGAAATTCTAACCCTTCCATAACAAAGGAGAAATCATGAAAGAAATTCCATTTTCAAGCTTTTACCAAGCTTATCAAAAAGGAGATTTACAC
>JBKXCY010000231.1:0-2343 GCA_046994005.1 Streptococcus sp. | reverse complement strand
TTGACGATTCAGTAATTCCAGATGCTGAAAACTTGAAAGTTACTTTGGAACGTGCCCTTCCATTCTGGGAAGATAAAATCGCTCCAGCTCTTAAAGACGGTAAAAACGTATTCGTAGGAGCACACGGTAACTCAATCCGTGCTCTTGTAAAACACATCAAACAATTGTCAGACGACGAAATCATGGATGTGGAAATCCCTAACTTCCCACCATTGGTATTCGAATTTGACGAAAAATTGAACGTTGTAAAAGAATACTATCTTGGAAAGTAAGATAGCATGATTCGTTATCAATCATAGAAAGCTGACTTCGGTCAGCTTTTTTGTTAATCGCAAACCTAGCCGCTTTTGGGTTTTCAGGGTCTCCTAAAAATGTTATAATAGAGTGTTACTAAATTGGGTTCCATTAGCCCTGAAAGGAAAAGAAACATGACAAAATCATTCTACATCACAACCCCTATCTATTACCCATCTGGTAAATTGCATATTGGTTCAGCTTATACAACGATCGCCTGTGACGTCTTGGCGCGTTACAAACGCATGATGAACTACGATGTTTTCTACCTGACTGGTCTCGATGAGCACGGTCAAAAGATCCAGCAAAAAGCAGAAGAAGCTGGGATTACGCCGCAAGCTTATGTAGATGGGATGGCCGTTGGAGTGAAAGAGCTCTGGCAATTACTCGATATCTCATACGATAAATTCATCCGTACGACAGACGATTACCATGAAAAAGTGGTGGCTCAGGTCTTTGAACGTTTGCTGGCGCAAGACGACATCTACCTTGGTGAATACTCTGGTTGGTATTCAGTCTCTGATGAAGAGTTCTTTACAGAAAGCCAATTGGCTGAGGTTTACCGTGATGAGAATGGCAAGGTCATCAGTGGGGTAGCCCCATCAGGACACGAAGTAGAATGGGTTTCTGAAGAATCTTACTTCCTTCGCCTCAGCAAATACCAAGACCGCTTGGTTGAATTTTTCAAATCCCAACCTGATTTCATCACGCCAGATGGCCGTCTCAATGAAATGTTGAAAAACTTTATTGAGCCAGGTTTGGAAGACTTGGCAGTATCTCGGACCACCTTTACTTGGGGAGTTCCAGTTCCATCTAATCCAAAACACGTGGTCTATGTATGGATCGATGCCCTTCTCAACTACGTGACAGCTCTTGGTTACGGTCAAGAAGATCATGAAAACTTTGACAAATTCTGGAACGGAACCGTCTTCCACATGGTCGGAAAAGACATCCTTCGTTTCCACTCGATTTACTGGCCAATCCTTCTCATGATGTTGGATATCAAATTGCCAGAACGTTTGATTGCCCATGGTTGGTTTGTCATGAAAGACGGCAAGATGTCTAAGTCTAAAGGGAATGTCATCTACCCAGAAATGTTGGTGGAACGCTTCGGCTTGGATCCACTTCGTTACTACCTCATGCGTAGCCTTCCAGTTGGTTCTGATGGGACCTTCACACCAGAAGACTACGTAGCCCGCATCAACTATGAATTGGCCAATGACCTTGGAAACCTTCTTAACCGGACGGTAGCCATGATCAATAAATACTTTGGTGGCCAAGTTCCTGCTTATGTCGAAAATGTTACCGCATTTGATGCAGATTTGGCTAAGGTGGTTGAAGAAAACATCGCTGAATACCACAAGCAAATGAATGCGGTTGATTACCCACGTGCTTTGGAAGCCGTATGGAACATCATCTCTCGGACTAACAAGTACATCGATGAGACTGCTCCTTGGGTCCTCGCTAAAGAAGACGGTGACAAGGATCAATTGGCAGCGGTCATGGCTCACTTAGCGGCTAGCCTTCGTGTTGTGGCTCACTTGATCCAACCATTTATGATGAATACCTCAAATGCCATCATGGAACAACTTGGCTTGGGCTTGGACTTCGATCTTGAAAACTTGACCCTAGCAGGCTTCCCTGAAAATGTCACAGTGGTTGCCAAAGGAACTCCAATCTTCCCACGTCTGGACATGGAAGAAGAAATTGCCTACATCCAATCTCAAATGACTGCTGGAAAACCACAAGAAAAAGAATGGATTCCAGAAGAAGTGGAACTCAAGTCTGAAAAAGATGAGATCAAATTTGAAGACTTTGACAAGGTTGAAATCCGTGTAGCAGAAGTCAAAGAAGTGGAACGCGTCGAAGGATCAGACAAATTGCTTCGCTTCCGCCTAGATGCAGGAGATGGCGAAGACCGTCAAATCCTTTCTGGTATCGCGAAATTCTATCCAAATGAACAAGAATTGGTCGGCAAGAAACTCCAAATCGTGGCTAACCTCAAACCACAGAAGATGATGAAGAAATATGTCAGCCAAGGTATGATTC
>JBKXCY010000230.1:0-2344 GCA_046994005.1 Streptococcus sp. | reverse complement strand
ATCCCGATCTCAGCCACCTTACTATGGGAAAGTTTCTCTACCAATTCATCCAACCACTTCTTAAAGGTCTTGTTTCCACGGCCCTTGACAATTGGTTCCAACTGATGGTCCTTCATTTGCATCACGACACGGATGTTAAGAAGGGAGCTCAAAAGTCCGGTAACACGGCCAATGCGCCCACCTTTAACCAGATTTTCCAAGGTAGAAACACCGATATACAACTCTGTCTTTTCTTTGACTTCTTCGATGCGAGCCAAGACAGTGTCTAAATCAGCTCCGTCTTTGGCCAACTTGGCTGCCTCAACCACCTGGAACTTCATGGCTTGGTCTGTAAAGCCACTATCAATCACAGTAACATCTGCTCCTGACAAGGTTGCCCCTTGACGAGCCGCCTCTACGGTTCCTGACAAGGCATGAGACATATGAATTGAAACGATATGAGCTCCGTCTGCTGCTAACTTTTCATACACCTCCGCAAAGACTCCAACGGGTGGTTGGCTGGTCTTTGGAAGATTTTTGCTAGACTGCATTAAGCGCAAGAAGTCCCCTTCGCCCAACTCACTGTCGGAATAAAGGACTCCATCCACCATAACAGAAAGTGGCACAATGGTAATGCCATATTCTTCAACCACTTCAGGCTCAATTGTAATAGATGAGTCTGTAACTATTTTAATATTTGCCATATATTTCTATACTCTTCCTAAGAATGTTCTGCTTTCATTATATCAAAAAACACAGGGTTTTGCAGTGAAAGATATCCATTCCTGCCTCCTCAATCGTCTGCGGCAGAAAAACCTGTATTGTGAAGGACATGGTCTTGGACAATGCCTTGATCATCCAAGAGCAATCCATGAAGGACTCCACCATAGACAGCGCCCCCATCGACGCCCATTTTTTGATCTGAAATCCAAAGATTTTCAGTACCGACTGGCTTATTGAGCAGTCCATAGACTGGTGTATGGCCAAAGACGATCCATTTGCCTGTATGATTCTCTGCTTCATGGAATGGTTTTCGAATCCAGACTTTTTGGTAATCACTGGTTTCCCGCCAATTTTCAAGGGTTAGATCCACACCAGCGTGGACAAAATAATAGGTCTCTGTCTCGTAGTCAAAAGGCAAACTACGGATGAAAGCCACCAAGTCAGGAACGGCATTTTCTACTGCTTGCGCATCCGCAATGCCATCTACAGGAGCATCGAGTGGCCGGCCTAACAGAGAGTTGATGGTCGTATCGCCACCATTTCTTCGGTAGTGATCATAACGCTCTTCTGGATTGTCCAACCAGGCTAAAAACATGTACTCGTGATTTCCGGAAAGGCAAACAGCTCCGTGATGGTCTACGTAGTCTTTTACAATTTCAATCGATCGTTTGCTGTTTTCGCCTCGATCTATCAAATCTCCTAAAAAGACCAATTGAGATTTTCCATCCCACTCTGTCATGAGCTCTTCTAGCATTTGTGCTTTTCCGTGAATATCTCCGACTACAAAGTATGTTGACATTGTTTCAAACCTTCTTTCTCTTATCGCTTGAGAAGTTGCTCTGCTTGTTGACGGGCAGCTTCCGTTAGATCCTCTCCTGCCAGCATCTTGGCAATTTCTTCGATTCGTTCTTCTCTATTGAGCAAACGCACAGTAGATACAGTTGAGTGTTCATCACTGATTTTCTCAATATAGAATTGATAATCTGCTGCAGCGATGACTTGCGGCAAGTGAGAAATGGCAAGCACCTGGCCATTTTGACCAATCTTATGAATTTTCGCTGCGATGGCTTGAGCCACGCGCCCAGAGACTCCTGTATCCACCTCGTCAAAGACGATACTGGTTTTTCCTTCTTTTCGAGAAAAAGCAGACTTAATAGCCAACATCAAACGTGACAATTCTCCGCCAGATGCTACCTTGACAAGGGGTTTAAAGTCCTCACCTGGGTTGGTCGAAATGTAAAATTCGACAGCTTCATTTCCCTCGCGATTAAACTTAGCCTTACTAAAACGTACTTGAAAGCGCGCCTTGTCCATGTAGAGATCTGCCAATTCTTGCTGGATTTCATTTTCCAAAGCTTGGGCCAGAGTATGCCGCTGATCACTCAAATCTTGAGCCAAGGTGACCAAGCTCTTTTCTAGACGTTTGAGTTCTTTTTCCATGTCCTCAGACGAGAGGTCACTTCCGGTGAGGAGGCTATATTCTTTGGTGATTTGCGCCAGGTATTCCAAGACGTCCTTGACTTGGCCACCATACTTGCGCGTGATGGAGTGGATCAAATCTAAACGTGATTCCACCTGCATGAGGCGATTGCCATCAAACTCCAGACCATCTACTACATCTTCTAAGCGCTTGGTAATATCC
>JBKXCY010000229.1:0-2344 GCA_046994005.1 Streptococcus sp. | reverse complement strand
TCTCCAGTCCCGGCAGAGACTAGGTCAATACAGCCCCAAGTCGTATAGCCCCAGAGGACAACGCCATCTTCATGGATAGCCTCCCGCATAGCCTTGATGTGAGCTGCTAGGTAGTTAATCCGGTAGTCATCTTCAATCTCCCCGGCTTCATTTGGGTATCAACGGCGCCTAGTCCATTTTCCACGATAAAGAGAGGTTTTTGATAGCGATCCCAGATGGTGTTCAACGTAATGCGAAGACCAAGAGGGTCAATCTGCCAACCCCATTCCGAGCTTTCTAGATAGGGGTTCTTCAAAGAGGCAAAGATATTGCCCGCTGTTTTCTCCCTTTCAGCTGGATCCCCTGAAGCGACCCGACTGGCATAGTAGGAGAAGGAAATAAAGTCTACCGTGTGTTCTTTCAACAATTGAAGGTCCTGTTCCGTCATCTCAACCGTGATTCCCTGACGCTCCCACTCTTTCTTGGCATAGTTAGGGTATTCCCCACGCGCCTGCACATCGATAAAGAAATAGTTCTTACGATCTTCTTCTAGACCAGCCCAGACATCCCGCGGAGCACAGGTATGCGGATAGTTTTGACCCGCTGCTAGCATACAGCCGACCTTATTGTTAGGATCAATCTCATGGGCTAGCTTGGTAGCAATGGCGGAAGCGACCAACTCATGGTGAGCTGCTTGGTATTTGACTTGCTCTTCATTCTCCCCTTCTTCAAAGCAAAGGCCCGCTCCCATAAAAGGCGCATGAAGGATCATATTGATCTCATTAAAGGTCAGCCAGTAGTTGACCAAGCCCTTATAGCGAGTGAAGAGGGTTCGGCAGAGACGTTCATAACATTTCAACATCTTGCGACTACGCCAGCCACCATACTCAGTAATCAAATGCATGGGGCAGTCAAAGTGGGTAATGGTCACCAAGGGTTCAATGCCATACTTGTGGCACTCCTTAAAGAGATCTTCATAGAACTGTAAACCCGCTTCGTTTGGCTCCAATTCATCCCCTTTTGGGAAGATCCGAGACCAGGCAATGGACAAGCGATAAGTTTTAAAGCCCATTTCCCCAAAGAGGGCAATGTCTTCCTTGTAGCGATGGTACATATCAATGCCATCTTTAGCCGGGTAAAAATAGCCCTCTTCAAAGTCGAACATCTTTTTCTGACCCGTAATAATCGCATGACGATCAGGCCCAATCGGTACCACATCCACATTGGCCAAGCCACGGCCATCTTCATTATAAGCTCCCTCACACTGGTTAGCAGCCGTCGCTCCACCCCAAAGGAAACCATCTGGAAATTGAAGTTTGTCGGTCATCTCTCTACCTCACTTGATTTGATAGTTCTATTATACCCCTCTCTAACCCAAAAGTCTTACAAGATCCTAGGAAAAACCGAACCTATTCTAAGGCAACTATCGCTTTCATGCAACACAAAAAGACCGGATGACTCCGATCTTTTAATAGTTCATATTCTCATATTCTGTTTTAAGAATCATTATGGTTAACTTCAAATGACTAAGCATCCTATTTCATACGATAAAAATCAATGACTAGACCGGCAGGGCCTTCAACTAGCAGACTTTCTGTTCCCCAATCTGTTACAGCTGGTCTGTTTAAAACCTGGATACCAAGATCTTTCAACCGTTGGTAATTCTGATTTAGATCCTCAACCTCGATATGTAGAATGATTCCTGACTGAAAATTTTCCAAAGGAATCAAATGATTTTGGGATAACATGAGACAGTGACTGCCAATCGTGAACTGAGCAAAACTGTCGTCAACATAATCAGCTTTTTTATCCAAAATACGCTCCAAGCTAGCACAGACTTGGATAACATCTGAAACGATAATATCTAATTGATTTAAATTCATTGACTATCCTCCATAAAAAGACCGGATTGCTCCGATCTTTTTAAGTTCTGCTCTAAGAAAATCAAAGAATAAACAAGGCATCGAACCGCAGACAGTACTGGAGTACGGCAAGGTGAAGATAACGCAGTTTACATTTGATTTTCGACGAGAAGAATTATTTGATTGCGCGTGATTGCAACCCTTCTTCTTCCAAGAAGAGGCGGAATGGTACAAGCTCTTCAGCTTCGTATTTTTCCTTGAAGGCTTTGATAGCTTCTTCTGAGTAAAGTCTTGGATCCAATTCAAGTACTTCTACTGGAAGTGGACGGTGTGGCGTGATGCGGGCATCGATCACAACTGTCTTACCTTCTTTGTTCAATTTAACAGCTTCTGCAACAACTGCATCGATGTCTTCGATACGATCAACTGTAAATCCTACAGCACCTTGCGCTTCAGCGATTTTCGCATAGTCAGCATTAGGGAAGTCACAACCAAACAAGTGT
>JBKXCY010000228.1:0-2359 GCA_046994005.1 Streptococcus sp. | reverse complement strand
GTGTTCCGACGATTTAAAGGATAAAACGATTATTTTTATCCTCTAAATCTAGTGAATAGTTTAGGGAAGGCTCTATCGGGCTCCGATTATTCCGACGATCACAGAAGAGAAACGATCATTTTCTCTTCTGTGATCTAGTGAATGCGTTAGGAAAGGTCCCATAGGACTTTCCGTAGAGCTACAAAAGTTTCACTTTTAGTAGCTCTTACGCATTCCACTGTCTCTTAATTTCATGGTAAGCGTCCCATGGGTTTTCTGCTTGGATGATTGGGCGTCCAACGACAATATAGTCAGATCCAATTTTATGAGCTTCTTGTGGAGTCATAACCCGTTTTTGGTCGCCGATTTCAGCTCCAGCAGGACGAATCCCTGGTGTGACACAGACAAAGTCTGATGAAGTGGCATCTTTGATCAAGGCTACTTCATGGGCTGAACAGACAACGCCATCCAAGCCTGCTTCTTGGGCCTTGCGAGCATAATTGACTACTGATTCTTGGACCGTTGTTTGGATGTTTTGGCAATCGCGCATGTCTTCTTCACTAGTAGAAGTCAACTGGGTCACGGCTACTAATTTAGCTCCTTCACCAAGAGCTGCCTTGGCTTCGCGCATCATCTCTACACCACCGGCTGCGTGGACCGTCACCATATCTACTCCGAAAGTCCCCAGTACGGACATGGCTGATTTGACTGTATTTGGGATATCATGCAATTTTAAATCAAGGAAAATACTGTGTCCAAGCCCTTTGAGGTAATGAACGATTTCAGGACCAACTGCATAGAAAAATTCCATTCCGATTTTTACAAATAATTTTTCGTCTTCTGGAAAATGCTCTAAAAAATTTTTGACATCCTCGAAAGCTGGGAAGTCAAGGGCGATAATAGGACGTTCTTCACGCATGGATTACTCCTTTTTTGATTGATCATTTTATCTACAAAAAAACCTTGCCCGAGGCAAGGTTACACGAAAATTAGGTAGGAACAACTACCATGATTCAACGTCTAGACCTTAGGAGCCTCTCTGGACTGCTTTAAAGGTTTTTATTTATTGTAGTACGATATTTGGGAAAAGTCAAGGATTTACAGTAGATTTTCCCGTACATGTTTACGGAAGTTCTCAAGGGTGTCAATACCGTATCGATCCATGACCTGTGGCAGATCTTCGATGATGGTTGGACATGCATAAGGATCGGTGAAATTAGCAGTTCCAACTCCAATCGCAGAGGCACCTGCAATCATCATTTCTATGGCTGCTTCTGCTGAATCCACACCTCCCATTCCGATAATCGGAAGTTTAGTGGATTGGGCAACCTGACGGATGAGTTTTAATGCAACTGGAAAAACAGCTGGTCCCGACATACCTCCTGTGCCATTGGCAATGATGGGCTTACCAGTCTTGAGGTCAAAGCGCATCCCAGCCAAGGTATTGATCATGGTTAAGCCAGTCGCCCCTGCATCTTCTGCTGCTTTTGCGACCTGCGTGATGTCTGCCACACTAGGCGTTAACTTGACATAGACAGGGACGGAGGACGCTTCTACCGCTGCTTTCACAGCCGCATAGGCCAACTCAGGAACCTGCCCGATTAAGAGGCCGTTGTTGCCATGGTCTACGTTTGGACAAGAGATATTGAGCTCAATGGCCTTGACATTTGGTGCTTGCGAGATCTTCCTAGATACCGTTGCATACTCTTCATTGGAGAAGCCGGCTACGTTGGCAATAATCGGTAGGTCTGGATAATGTTGGGCCAACCAAGGGAGTTTCTCTGCTAGGACCACGTCTACGCCTGGATTTTGGAGCCCAATGGCATTGAGCATGCCTGCCGGTGTCTCAGCAACTCGTGGAGTCGGATTTCCGAAGCGTGCCTCAGCAGTTGTCGCCTTGATCATGATGGATCCAAGCAGGTCTAAGTCATAGTATTTGGCATATTCTTGACCAAAGCCAAAACAGCCAGATGCCGGAATAATCGGGTTTTTCAAGTCTAAACCAGGTAAGGATACGGCTAGTCGATTTGCTGTCATAAGATCCTCCTACATCACAATCGTACCGGTTTCAAAGACCGGTCCGTCTTCACACACGCGCTTATTGGCTGCTTGGCTTTCATTTTCTAAATGCACCACACAGGCATAGCAAGCACCCATCCCACAAGCCATACGCGATTCCATGGAAATGTAGGCGCGAGGATGGTCATGGAATTTGGTATTGACATATTTGAGCATACCAGGGGCTCCACAAGAATAGATAGCATCAAACTCCTGGTCCATCTGATCAACGATGGTTGAGACATAGCCCTTAGTGCCATAAGTCCCATCGTCTGTCGTTACAGTGACATGAGCAACCTTAGAAAGCTCTTCTTCCAAAATG
>JBKXCY010000227.1:0-2372 GCA_046994005.1 Streptococcus sp. | reverse complement strand
ATCCAAAAGATCAAAGCTAGCAATTTGAGGAAAATCAAATTGAGGCCAGTCGTTGCGGATGACGTTGGAGTTGGTTGCGGCTGCTTGCGCCAAGACCAATTCACGGACGTGAACATCCTCATTCAAAGAACCAGCCGTTCCGACACGGATCAATTTCTTCACGCCATAGTCGACAATCAACTCACGCGCATAAATAGAGATCGATGGCATCCCCATTCCAGTCCCCATGACAGAAACACGATGACCCTTGTAGGTACCAGTGTAACCAAACATGTTTCGAACTTCATTGAAACATACAGCATCTTCAAGGAAATTCTCAGCAATAAATTTCGCACGAAGAGGATCCCCAGGAAGAAGAATTTTATCAGCAATTTCACCATGCTTAGCAGCAATATGGATAGACATAATTAAGATATAAAGGGCGACAGAGAACAAAGTAAAAATAGGAAACTGACGACGCATCGCAGATGCTAGACAGTTTATCTTTTTTACACAGTTCTCCGCCCGTATTCAGTTCAGCGAATACGGTAAACCCATCCTTTCTTTTTTTATTGAGTAATTTGGAGAGCTTTCCGCTCGTGTTCAAATCAGAACACATGCTCTACCTTTCTTTTTTATTTAATTTGTTAATGAATCCAAAAATGCATAGAGTTTGGCATTCATTTCTCGATAATCGTAAGCACGAATGGCTTCGGGTTTTTGAACAAAGGTCAGGTTTTGACTTTGTTCTTCCAAAACATCTTCACCGTCAGCAGCAATCAAGAGATCAACTGCTTCTGGATCAAATTCTAAGTGGGCTTGGAAGGCATAATGTTTCGGACTGAAGCGAATCATCTGACGTGGACACCCTTGACTGGTCGCAAGAACAACAGCATCTTCTGTCAATCCTGGCATATCACCATGCCAGTGACCAGTTTCAAGAGTTTCTCCAAACTCACCGACATGCGGATCTGTGAGTCCTTCAGGCGTCAAGGTCACAGGATAAACCCCGATCTCACGTTCCGGACTGTGCTCGTAGTTCGCGCCATAAGCAACAGACAAGAGCTGGGCACCAAGGCAGACCCCAACAATATAACGATCTGCCTTGATGGCCTTTTGAATCAGCTCGATCTCTGCCTGAGGATCGTAGTATGGAAAAGCTTCTCGATCTTCGTCTGGCGATTGAGGGCCTCCCATGACGATCAAAAAGTCGATCTCATCCACTGTCTCTGGTAGGGCTTCGTTTTCATAGACTTTGGTCGTGGTCACTTGATGGCCACGCTCCTGCGCCCATTTTAGATAAGCGCCCGGCACTTCAAAGGTTTCATGCAGTACAAAATGTACCTTCATCATTTCTTCTCCCATCTCTTTCGAATCACGTAAGACAAACCAGCCGCAAGTACAAGCGGGATTGTCAAACTCCAAGCCTGGCCTGTAAATCCAAGGCTCAGTGCAATGGCTGTCAGAGGAGCTTCTAGGGTCGTCCCTAAAAAGACGGTCGCTCCTAGTAACATCCCTAGAGCAGGATCCAGATGAATCCCAACTACAGTCAAAAGCAAGGTCACTAGGTAGCCAGATCCAATCCCAAGGGCAAATGATGGTGTCAAGGTTCCACCATAGGCACCATTGCGCAAGAGGAGATAAACCAGAAGCCCCTTCACTGCAAGAGTCAGTGGAAGATAAGGAATCGACTGGCTAGATAAGAGGGCTTGCGCTAGTACCTGGCCATTTCCCATAAAGATAGGGAAAAAGGCTACTAGGCTCCCCAGCACTAGAAAGGCTAGAGGAAGAGCCCAAAGAATCGTCCCGTCCTTCCGCCGTTTGTGACTAGCCCGCTTGGCGAGGAAAGCAAAGACCAGAGCCAAGGGAGTGACTAAGAAAGCAATCACAATAGCCTGTAAAAAACTGCTAGCCGACCATGAGACAGCGGACAGGTTATAAATGGCCTCCTGACCAACGATGGGCTGAGCGACCCAGGTGGCCAGATAAGTACTGGTCAAAACCAGTAGAAGGTTCTGCCAACTGTAGGCAAGTCCTAAGGTCTCAAAGACAAACAAGCTGCTGGCAAAGGGGACCTGATAGACCGCAGCTAAACCAGCTCCAGCACCACAGGCGATCAAGACTTTCCGCTCTTTGAGAGCTAGAGAGAATCCCTTCGACAACCGACCAGCTAGAAGAGCCCCGACCTCACGTGGGGCTCCTTCTTTTCCGACCGATGCACCTGCTCCGACAATTGCCACCTGCATTCCTGCATGAAGGAGATAGGCTAAGGGCGCTGGCTCCCTGTCTCCAGCTAAGTCAATTTGCTGGCGAATAGACAGGATCTGATAACGCTTTTGCAGGACATACCAGAAGCCAGCTGCTAAGCACCCAGTCACACACAAGACCAGAAA
>JBKXCY010000226.1:0-2413 GCA_046994005.1 Streptococcus sp. | reverse complement strand
GTTCAATGTCTTGTTTAGTATTTTAGCATAGGGAAAAAGCAATGTCAAGAATTTTCTGTAATATTCTGAATTTTTTGAATAGAAACAAAATAAAGCTTTCAGTTCTAGTTAGATTGAGGATAAAGTCATCTTAGAAACTTTCCGTCATGAGAAAAGTGCTAGAAACACTATTGTTTCTAGCACTCGGAATTATTGAACCTAAGGAAATTTTTTAAGATGATTGTGAATTCAATTTGAATAGCCTCTTTCGCCCTACTTCTTCTGATACAAATCAAAAACGATCTTGTCATTATAGAGATCAATGGTATTGGCCTTGACGTAAATTCCAAAATCATTGTCAATTTTTGGTAGTACAATGGTAATGGTAGACTCCTTTGGAGAAATCTGGATAAAATCTGGGATATTTTTATTTTTGCTTAAAAGTCGCAAAACCATTTTTTGAGGAATTTGAAAGGTTCCGACTGAAAAATCCTTCACCGTCAAGAGAATGTTCCCATTTTCCAATTTGGATGGTTGAAAGTAAATATATAAGGGATAATCCTTCCCTAAGAGACTCAACTGCCCTTCTAATAGGATTTGCTGATTGTCCGCATAGACCTTGTAGTCGGACAGCTTATATTTTTTCAGGAGTGATTTGATGGTATCATTGAGTTGATCCCGAGTTGTCGTCATAGTTCCAACTTTGACATCTTTGGTGCCAACTGTTTGATGAAGCTGACTAACATCTTCTCTTGGCGTCGCTAAGCGTCCTTGCACAACTAAAGCCAAGGCTAAGAGAAGGCTGACCAAGCCTAAAAACAACCATTTCCAAATATTTATTTTTTGAAGGAAGGGGACCTTCTCGTTGATGGGATTATTTTTGACTCCAAGTTTTCTTCGTGGCATTGATTTTCTCCAATATTGCTTGTTTCATCTTTTCATAGCCCGTATTGTTGGGGTGAAAGCTATCCTCTTCATACAGGGCATCATTGATAACGGTTGTCTTCCCATCACTGATTTCTGACACACCCATTTTGCCATCAATTCCTTTATATAGCAGATCATTGATAGGAACGAAATAGACCTGATCAAATTGCGCGATGGTTTCTTCTGTCGTCTCATTCCAACGATCTACAGCTGTCTGAATACTGGTTAATTCAGGAAAATTTAGGTAAAGAGGATTGTAGATCCCCACTACATAAATAGGAAGATGGGGATTGTCCTTTCTTGCTTTTGTGATAATTTCTTTGAGGTTAGCTGTATAATTCTTGAGCGGTTTTCGGATATCTGATAGAGAAAAATCACTCAGATGATCGACAACGACTTTGCGTAGATCATTTCCTCCAACCGTTAAGGTCATGACATGCGCCTCCTTGAGATCCTTCTGAAGGTCTGTTTGCTTCTTGAGTCGATCTAAAATCTGAGCACTTGTATTTCCAGCTACACCATAGTTGACAGGCTGGTACTGGCCGTCATTTTCATTGGACAGACTTTGGGCAAGGATGGGCACGAAGCCCCCTTGCTTGGTGCTATCCCCTACTCCTTCGGTCAGTGAATCTCCTAGAGCTACATAAGTATAGGTGATTTCTTTCGCAGCCGTTTTGGGCTTGGTCATACGAGGGGATGCAGTTGGTAGCAGAGCACGAAATAGAAAGACAAAGACAAGAAGGCTGGTTAAAAAGAAAACCAAGCCTTGCATCATTTTTTTAAGATTCATATGAATACGATCGCTTATCCTTGAAAAATCACTTGTCCATCACAGATCGTATAAGCGACTTTTCCTTTTAGTGTTTCACCCACAAATGGGGAATTTCCAGCTTTTGACGCGAAATGATCCGATACCAGGCGATCTGCTTCTGGATCAAAGAGGGTCAAATCTGCTGGTCCATCCACTGCGATATAGCCAGCATCAAAATCATAGAGACGTGCTGGATTATAGGACATCTTTTCAAGCAACTGCATCAAGCTTAAATGGCCAGCATGCACCAAGTAGGTCAAACCAAGAGAAAGCGAAGTTTCAAGCCCAGTCATGCCAGATGGTGCTTTGGTAATATCAGGGACATTCTTCTCATCCGCATGGTGAGGCGCGTGGTCCGTCGCAATCACAGAGATGACGCCTGACTTCAATCCTTCAATCACTGCTAGACGGTCTGATTCCAAGCGAAGAGGTGGATTCATCTTAGCATTGCTTCCTTTAGTCAAGAGCAGACTTTCTGTTTTCGAAAAGTGTTGGGGTGCCACTTCTGCCGTCACATGAGCTCCTAATCCTTGGGCAAATTCCACCACCTTGACACTTTCTTCCTTGGAGAGGTGTTGGATATGGAGGTGAGCACCTGTCGCATGGGCAATCATGGCATCACGCGCAGCCATTGAATATTCGGCTACACCCGTCGCCCCACAGACATGAAAGTGTTCCTTGGCAATATTTTCATTC
>JBKXCY010000225.1:0-2478 GCA_046994005.1 Streptococcus sp. | reverse complement strand
GGGATATGTTCGATCATACACATATCCACAGCTGACATAGAGTATTCTTCTGGGATTTGGCCTTTCACACTCTTGCGTTCTCGACCAAACGGCATATCATAAAGATCGTATTTCCAACGACAAGATTGGGAACAGCCCCCACGGTTAGCGTCTCGGTCAGACATGTGATTGGAAAGCGTACAACGTCCTGAGTAGGAAATACACATAGCTCCATGAACAAAG
Organism: Streptococcus sp.; assembly: GCA_046994005.1. GTDB lineage: Bacteria > Bacillota > Bacilli > Lactobacillales > Streptococcaceae > Streptococcus. Next base: position 2,256 of record JBKXCY010000225.1, on the reverse strand, counting down.
GCCTCAATCTCAAGGTCTGTACGCTTACGGATCTCAGCCAACTCTTCCATGGACACCTCACGAGCCAATACGACACGGGTCAATCCATATTCTTTCCAGAAATGGAAGGTTTCTACATTGGTCGCGGAAGCTTGAGTAGACAAGTGAATATGAAGACCTGGCGCATAGGTTGAGCAGATTTCAATCAAGGCCGGGTCTGATACGATCACAGCATCCAGTCCCATATCCCGCAATTCGCGGAACCACTCACCAGCTCCTTTTTCATTTCCTTCATGTGTCACCATGTTCGACGCAACGTGGACATCTACCCCGTGTGCATGAGCGTACTCAATCCCTTCGCGAAGCTCATCCATGGTGAAGTTTCCTGCTCGACTACGTAAGCCATAGGCTTGTCCACCAACGAAGACAGCATCTGCCCCGTAATTCACAGCAACTTTTAATTTTTCTAAGGTTCCAGCAGGTACCAAGACCTCTGGACGTTTTTTTGTATTTGTCATGTTTTCTCCAATTTACAAGATTGTCGATATGATGAATAGCCTCTTCGTTCCCTGAAAAAGGAAAACTCACAAACGAAGAAGCCCTAGTATTATTTGTTATTTTACACGATCTGGTTCATAATCATAGAAACCAGTATCCAAACCACGATTAGCTGGATGTAATTTGCGGATTTCTTCATCAAACAGATAGGCTTGATCCTGTGTAAATGTTCCTTTTTGAATCAAATCACGGGCCTTGACAAAGTACTCTGTAATCTTGACAAAGTTTTCCCCCGGACAGTAGACACCATCGAGTTTCCAATGATCAAATCCGTGTTCTACCAACTCAGACAATTTGGTCATCATATTCAAGTCATTATTTGAGAAGATATGGGTTCCATGTTTGTCCTCGTAGACTGAATAATGAGAATTTGGATCTCCTGGTTCTGCTAAGAACAGGTCGCGATCTTTGGTTACAGAGTCCTCTGTCTTGATGAAGTTGTAATAATTCTGAAGAAGAGGTCGTTTCGAATGGTGGATAATGCTAGCACCATAGACCAAGACTTCCGCTGGAATCTGAAGATTCTCAGCCATTACGAATAATTCGGCAGATGGAATCTCACGAGCCAAAACAGCCTCAGAAGCTCCTGCTTGTTTTCCCCAGAAATTGATCTGGCGGCTAGAAGTGACCATGGTTGAGGCATCGTAAATCGTTTTGAATGGATAGCCATCTCGTTTCAAGACATAAAAAACGCCCGCATCTCCGACAGTAATATAATCAGCCTGAATTTCCTTTAGAAAATCTAGAAAAGGCTTGATTGAATCCATCATCGATTGGTGCATCAGTGCATTTACAGCTACTGTCAATTCTTTGCCAGCAGCATGGACCAGTTGGGCAATTCGATTTATTTCGTCATAGCTTAAAGTTTGAGGCAATCGTAATCCATAATCTTTTTCACCGACATAGATTCGGTCAACCCCTGCATCAATCAGGGCTTGCGCTTGCTCAACACTCTCTGCTGTTGCTGTAATAATAATATTTTTCATAGAACCATTATAACAAAAATTCCGATATTCTAGAAAAATTTATTCATTTTGTAAAATTTGTAACATTTTTGTAACATTTATATTCCTGAATTCATGATAAAATAATAGGGTACTGTTAGGAGAGAGAAAATGCCCGTAAGAAATTTAAGACACTATGATGAAGAATTCGATTATATCGAATTAACCAAACAAACCCAAGAAACCCCTATTCAGGACTATGCTCCTGAAGTTGAACCCGCACCTCAATTAAGTGAATTGCTATATTTTTTAAATATCGCTATTTTCTGTGTGTTGACGGTTGTATTTAGTTTTGTCTTTTTAGCAACAAAAATGAATACCTTCTTTGCATTTGCTTTAGCGATTGGTTCTAGCTTTGCTAGTATTCAAGGGTTCCGAATTTACTACAATAAACGAAAAAAATAAAAATCAGGTTCGCCTGATTTTTTTATTTACTCGAATTTTTTTAATTCCTAAGTTGTCAAATTAAGTTAGACTTTTCATGTAACTCAGAAAAACTTGGTATGGTGTTTGATAATTCAAAGGCTTCCTAGGAATTCTATAAGAATAAATACTTTTTATGAGTTAAAGTTATTCAATCATCAATTGAAACTTTCCGCCGTGAGAAAAGTGCCTGAAACAATTATGTTTCAGGTACTCGGGAGTTTTGAAACTTTAGGTTCAAAACTAAGTCATGGAACTTCTTTGAAGTTCGCTGACGTCCGTACTCACTTAA
>JBKXCY010000224.1:0-2482 GCA_046994005.1 Streptococcus sp. | reverse complement strand
TGCGCTCGCTTCCGAAAGATTCCGGACCGATCGATTTTGCCTATGAAATCCACACTAAGGTTGGGGAAAAAGCGATTGGTGCCAAGGTCAACGGCCGGATGGTGCCTCTGAATACCAAACTTCGGACGGGAGATCAGGTGGAAATTATCACCAATGCTAACTCCTTTGGTCCGAGTCGTGACTGGTTGACCCTTGTTAAAACTAGTAAGGCGCGCAATAAGATCCGTCAGTTCTTTAAAAATCAAGACAAGGAATTGTCAATTAACCGGGGCCGTGACCTCTTGATGGCCCAATTCCACGAGCATGACTTGGTAGCTAATAAGTTCATGGACAAAAAGCACATGGACAAAGTGCTACAAAAATCCAGTTACAAGACAGAAGAGGCCTTGTTCGCGGCGATTGGGTTTGGAGAGATCGGGGCGATTACCATCTTTAACCGCTTGACGGAGGATGAACGCCGTGAAGAAGAGCGGGCCAAGGCACGCGCAGAGGCAGAAGAGCTGGTCAAAGGTGGTGAAGTCAAGGTTGAAAATAAAAAGGACACCTTGAAGGTCCGCCACGAAGGCGGTGTAGTCATCCAAGGCGCCTCTGGGCTCTTGATTCGGATCGCCAAATGCTGTAACCCAGTTCCAGGTGATGAAATTGTCGGCTACATTACCAAAGGTCGTGGTGTTGCCATTCATCGCCAAGACTGTATGAACCTCCGAGCCCAAGACAACTACGAGCAACGGTTGATTGACGTCGAATGGGAAGAAAATAATACAACCAAAGACTACATTGCCCACATTGATATCTACGGTCTCAACCGTACAGGCCTTCTCAATGATGTGCTGCAAGTCTTGTCCAATACGGCAAAAATGGTTTCAACCGTCAATGCCCAGCCAACTAAAGACATGAAATTTGCCAATATCCACATTTCCTTTGGGATTCCAAATCTGTCCATGTTGACAACGGTTGTGGATAAGATTAAGAGTGTGCCGGAGGTGTACTCTGTTAAGCGGACAAACGGCTAATCTTCTGCGAAAATCGACTTCATACTGCGTTAGTTTCAACTGGCCTAACTATAGTTATGTCTGCGTCTCACTGCCTTGTCTGATGTCAATTTTCTTTGAAGGTTAGCAGTGAATGCTCTATAGATTTATAAAATAGGATAATAAAATGAAATTAGTGATTCAACGGGTCAAGAGTGCCTCGGTTTCCATTGATGGTCAAGTCTACAATGCGATCCAGCAAGGCTTGCTGCTCTTGGTGGGAGTGGGGCCTGAGGATGGCCAGAAAGATTTGGAGTATGCGGTAAGAAAAGTATCGCAGATGCGTATTTTCTCTGATGAGGAAGGCAAGATGAACCGTTCGGTCAAAGATATCCAAGGAGAGATTCTGTCAGTATCTCAGTTTACACTTTTTGCCGATACTAAAAAAGGCAATCGTCCAGCCTTTACAGGTGCAGCCAAACCAGATATGGCGGAAGCTTTCTATCAAGAATTTAACCAAGAACTAGCCAAGGAAGTTTCTGTTGAGGCAGGAGTCTTTGGAGCAGATATGCAGGTGGAACTGGTCAATGATGGGCCAGTAACCATCATCCTTGATACAAAAAATAAATAAAAAGAGGCTCTATCTTATCTGCATATAGCGGATAAGATAGAGCCTTTGTTTGTCAAATCTAGTTCTAACCGTTAAATATGATAGTTGAGTAAGATACAGGTTAACGATTCATTATTTTATTCTTTATCATTCCATACGAATAGAGCACCTACAGCATTGATGATGTAAAAGATGTATTTTCCAACATTGGCAAAATTTCCTTGGATACTAGCTTTTGTTAATTGAACGAAATTGTAAACCAACCAAAATTCCCATTGAGTTGTTAATTTAAGAGCATTCAAAGCATTTGCAATCAATGAAAGGCCAAATGCAATCGTTGTAACGTAAGCAAGGAGGTTCATCTTGCCCCCGTAGCCAATATAGTTTGTTGCAAAGGCAAATAGGAAGGCTAGAACTGAAATGATGATGGCTGCCCATTTCAATTGTTTTTGGCTCATCTTGTTTGGTCTACCTTCTTGTGAAGCTTCCCATTTCTTAATGGCAAAGGTATAAATGAGAAAGGTGACGGGATAGGTGATAATCGCAGCCTTATTTCCGAGGATATAATCAATGGTACCAGATAGGATTGTATTGACAATTCCGTAATAATTCCCCCATTTACTCAATTTACCAGTAAAACGAGTGGACAATATTGAAATCCCAACGTTAGTAACTGAAATGAGTCCAAATGGAACCAATGCGGTCCATGCTCCCCAATCAACAAACTTGTCTAATCGTGAATTAAGGTAGCCTGATGAAATCGCTATACCGACAACTAAAGCCACACCAAACAGGTCAAACCATTTTGATGTAGCGAAAACTTTGAGTGATTTTTTCATAAGATGGTCTCCCTCCTCTTTGTCGCGTCCATTCTACAGCTAAACAAAAGCAAAGTCAAGTC
>JBKXCY010000223.1:0-2504 GCA_046994005.1 Streptococcus sp. | reverse complement strand
CCACACCAGACAAAAAGCTAGAAATCTGAAGATACCGGTCCTTTTGACCCGCTTCTACTGCTGAATCATATAAGAAAGCGGTACTGGTTCCCGAGTCAAAATTGTAGGACCAGGCATTGACCATCATGGCAAGCGCATAAATCCAAAAATTCCCCTGACCAAACAAAATCAAGATGGAGGATCCAATACTGGATAAGCGAGCCAAATAGAGATTGGTCTTGTAGCTAAATCGATCAGCCAACATACCAGAAGGGATCTCACACAAGAGACTGGTCCCATGAAAGATACTCTCTAAGAGACCGATTTGAAGCAAGGAAAGACCATTTTGAATGAAAAATAAAATCCAAAAACTGGTGATTCCAAAATAAGATGTAAATTCCAGTCCTGCTAGGAGTGGAATATTGCCTTTGTAAGTTCTTTTAAACATTGTTTTCTCTCTTTCAATAGATATTTTTTGTGTTTCTAAAAGACTTACTTAGAATTGCCTACATTTTCTCCACCTCCTCCATCCTTTCTTGATTCATTTCCTGACGCAATTGGATGACTTGATTAGACAAAGATACCAACAATTCCGTTTGCAACTTTTGAATTTCCAATAAATCCGTCTGGTCTTGTTGGACCATATGGTCAATCTTCGTATGCAATAAACGAATTTCCCGTTCAGACTCCATATTGACGTTAAAGTCATTTCTCGCTTGCAAGCGGTCATAATCTGCCGCCCGGTTTTGGCTCATCATGATCAGAGGAGCTTGAATGGCTGCAATCGTAGACAGGGCTAGATTCAACAAGATAAAAGGATACGGGTCAAAATTCCAGCCAAAAGGATGCACCACGTTAATCAGCATCCAGATCCCCATCATCAAGATAAAAGTGATGATAAAAGTCCATGACCCACCAAATCGTGCGACCGAATCCGCCACCCGCTGACCAAAGGTATAGCTAGCCATCAAGCGGTCTTCAACGTTAAAGGGAGCCTCCGTCATCGGCAAGACAGCCGTCACCTGTTGCTTGATCGCCTCATTTTTCTCATTCGCCCGGTCAATAATTTGGGACAAATAATCCATACAATACTGACTTAAATTCTTGTAGGTAATAAAGTCATCCATCCGACTATCGGGATAAGAAATCTGCAACATGGTTTGGATGGTATGATCCAAGTCAGCAATCAAAGCACCATGAATACAATCATATTCTTTTCCATCAATGATATCTCTTTTCAGCATAAGAATCCCTTTCCTAATCATCTTGTGATATAAAAGTTAAAAACGCCTACCGGCGTTTTTACGTCTTTTAAGGTTTGATACGGTGCAACATACGTGGGAACGGAATGGCTTCACGGATATGTTTTGTACCAGCCGCAAAAGTGACCATCCGCTCGATACCGATCCCGAATCCACCGTGTGGCACTGTACCATACTTACGAAGGTCAAGGTAGAATTCATACTCTGTACGATCCATTCCAAGCTCTTCCATCTTCGCGACAAGAGCGCCGTAGTCTTCCTCACGCATGGAACCACCAATGATTTCTCCGTAGCCTTCTGGCGCCAGCAAGTCTGCACAAAGCACGCGCTCTGGGTTACCAGGAACAGGTTTCATGTAAAAGGCCTTGATAGCTGCCGGGTAGTTGATCACGAAGGTTGGGATACCAAAGTGGTTTGAAATCCACGTTTCGTGTGGTGAACCGAAATCATCTCCATGCTCAAGATGCTCGTAATCAGCATCCTCATCACCCTCATGTTCTTGCAAGAGGTCAATAGCTTCATCATATGTGATCCGTTTGAATGGCTCTGCAATGTAGCGTTTCAAGAGCTCTGTATCACGTTCTAAAGCTTCCAAGGCTTGAGGAGCACGGTCAAGAACACCTTGAAGCAAAGCCTTGACATAAGCTTCTTGCAAGTCAAGTGATTCATCATGTGTCAAGTAAGAGTACTCAGCGTCCATCATCCAGAACTCAGTCAAGTGACGGCGAGTCTTAGATTTTTCAGCACGGAATACTGGACCAAAGTCAAAGACGCGACCAAGGGCCATAGCACCAGCTTCAAGATAAAGCTGACCTGATTGGCTCAAGTAGGCTGGTGTTCCAAAGTAGTCTGTTTCGAAGAGTTCTGTAGAATCTTCTGCCGCATTTCCTGAAAGAATTGGGCTATCAAACTTCATAAAACCATTCTTGTCGAAGAACTCATAAGTTGCATAGATAATGGCATTACGAATTTGCATGACAGCGACTTGCTTGCGAGAACGCAACCACAAGTGACGGTTGTCCATCAAGAAATCTGTACCGTGTTCTTTTGGTGTGATTGGATAGTCTTGCGATTCACCGATGACTTCGATATCTGTAATATCGAGCTCATAGCCAAATTTCGAGCGCTCGTCTTCTTTGACAATCCCTGTAACGTAAACAGAAGTTTCTTGGCTCAAGTGTTTAATGGTATCAAATTTTTCAAGTCCGGCTTCTTCGCCAAATTTTTCGATAAAGTTTGGTTTGAAAGCTACACCTTGGAAAA
>JBKXCY010000222.1:0-2510 GCA_046994005.1 Streptococcus sp. | reverse complement strand
GTGTTCATCTGATGATTACCTTGATAGTCAGACGCCAAGAAATTGATACTCTGAATCTGGCTATTTCTTGCAAAGTCAATATCCAGGCTCCGATCCCCAATATAGTAGGTATTTTCTGGCTCCACCCCGTACTTCTCCATCAGATACCTAGCAGCTTCTGGGTCAGGCTTGCGGGCAAAACCACTTTGACTGGTCAAAATCTCTGTAAAAAAAGATTCCAAACCCAAGTCCCGCAGGATGACAAAGGCATTCTCTCCCTTATGGGTATAGACAAATTGTTCTATCCCAGCATCCTTCGCCCAGGACAGGACATCACGCGCCCCCTCCATCAGAAGGACCTGGGCATTTTTCTCTGCTAGACTTTCTGCTCGGCGATGATTTAAGTCCGTCACATCCAGTTGATACTCTGCTGCCACCGCTACTAAAAGATCTTGAACCGAATGCTTCAAGATATAGTCTTTAATACTCGCTCGGTCAAACGGAAGCTGATAAGATGCATAAGTCTCCTCAAGACCCGCCAGAATAGCATCATAGGAATCCAGCAAGGTCCCATCCAAATCCCAAATAAAAGCTCGTTTTGTCATGTTCTCTCTCCTACTTTTCGTCTATAAAGTTGACTCAAAAACAGCCAACGGAAACCATTGTCCAGCAGCGTCCCCGTCCAGACCCCTGGAAGGCCAAAGCCAAGGGTTACTCCAAGCAGATAACCGGCTCCAATTCGAATGACCCACATGCCAATGGTCGTTGCATAAAATGGAAGTTTCCCATTTCCTAAGCCTTGCCAAACAGCAGTATAGATGACCGTTCCTGCTGTAAAGGGTGTTCCTAACAAAGAAAAGAGGACAACCGAAAGGCTAGCTTCTACCGCTTTCGTATCTTGCGTGTAGAGATGCGTCAGAAGGGTGCCACCAAAAAAGATTCCCAAGGCAATGGGCAACATCAACACGAAGGACAGCCAGTAAGACTGCTTTCGAAGGTGGTCAATCTGTACAAGATCACCTTCACCGAGACTCCGTGCTACGAGCATGACCGTCGCTGTAGCCACTCCAAATACGGGCATGTAGTTGAATTGGGTCAAGATCTCTCCGATGGCATTGCCCGCAACTGCTTCCGTCCCAAAAGCAACCACGATCGCGATAATCACCACATCTCCAGCCCGCATCATCAAGCGCTCTCCGGCAGCTGGAATCGCTAAGTCTAAGAGCTTGCGATCCAACCCCCACCGAAGGGGAGCAAAGGGTAGCCGGACTTTTTGCCACAAGAGAAAGACACCGATCAAGCGGGCTAGCACAGTCCCCAAGGCCGCACCGACAATTCCCCAACCAAAAAGGAAAATAGCCACAGAGGAGAACAGAGCATTTAATAGATTGGTCAACAGGCTCACATACATGGGAAGGCGTGGATTGTTGGCCACCCGAACCAAGGAACCCAAGGTCGTCATCAAGCCTAAGAGAAGAATGGTCCCGCCGACCAAGGAAAGGTAAATCCCCCCACTGTCAGCGACTGCCGCTTCGGTCCCCAAGAGCGAAATCATCTGGCGACCAAAGAGGAGCGACGCTCCACCTAAGAAAGCACTCATCAACAAAGTCACTTTCAGTGACTCTGTTGCATGGTAGGCAATTGCTTCTTGATTTTTTTCACCCAGGCTTTTAGACATGACACTGGCAACTGCCGCACCCAGTGCCAAAAAGATGGCTTGATAGATGGTGATGATATTCCCCGCGACGGATACACCCGAGATAGCAATCAAGCCCAGGTGCGCGACTAAATAAGAGTCCACCATGCCCATCAGCATTTGTAAGAAATTTTCACCCATGGCAGGAAGGGCGATGTTTATGATTTTTTTGTATGAATGCATGCGTATAGAAAAGAGCCAAACGGCTCTTTTGATCTTTCTAATAGGGAGAATTACAGTCCCAAGTAGTCTTCAACAGCTGCTTGCATGTCTTGGGCTGCAACGCTGGTGCGATGGCGAACCGGTGCAGTTTCCAGACCGTCTACGGCCGGTGGTACAGGAACACCTGAGAGGGCGTGTAATTTTTCCAAGGCTTCAAAATCGCCTAAACCTGTCTCGCCCGTCACCGCTTCTACTGCTACAACTGGAAATTTATAAGGACTTGCTGTAGAGGAAATAACTGTTTTAGCAGTATCCCCTGTTTGGGTCCGGTATTTTTGGTAAACAGCTGATGCTACGGCTGTATGAGGGTCTTCGATGTAATCAGACGCTTCATAAACCCGCTTGATTTCTGCAGCAGTTTCTGCTTCATCTGCGTATGCAGCCGCAAACAAATCTAAGATATCTGCATCAAAGTTGGACAACTGGTACTGACCTGTTGCAACAAGGCTTTCCATCAATTCTTTGGTCTTTGTGGCATCATTGCCTACCAAGTGGAAAATCAAGCGTTCCAAGTTTGAAGAGACCAAAATATCCATTGATGGGCTAGTTGTCACCTTGAACTCACGTTTCTTATCATAGACATGTGTTTTGAAGAAGTCTGTCAAGACATTGT
>JBKXCY010000221.1:0-2537 GCA_046994005.1 Streptococcus sp. | reverse complement strand
CCGTAAGCTTGGTATCAATGTGACCTTCGATCCTTACTATCAATACGACAAATTGTATCGTAAATAATAGATCACTAGAAACATCAAAGACCTCAGTTTTACTAACTGAGGTCTTTTAGAATTGCATTTAGCTGGAGAAAGAAAAAAGGGAGACTCTATCGAGTTCCCTTTTTGATAACCCACTCTTTCCTCTCGACCCGTTCCCAATGAAAAGGGAGTGGCCTAGCATTATTATGAAAAAGTGAGTTAAAGGTATCAAACAGAGGGCTAAGCCACTCCCGATTCTAATCAGCCTACGATTTCTAACTTGAGAAAAGGTAAGCTAAAAAGCAAAATTATAGTAGATAGGACTGCAACAAGTGGGAGGTAACGGCCTCCAACAAGATAGAGTAATAATGGCGCTATCGCTATGAAACGATTTAGAAAATTGCTAGTAACACGAACGGTTTGTCCGTCCTCTACAGTAATAGTGTTAGACTTGTAACCCAATTTTCCAACACTTAAACGAGCTTTTGATGATGGTAGGGAAACATTCACTGCTTCCACCCCAGAAACTGTCCCCACAAGACTACTGTCTACACGAATAGGACTCTTTCTAGCTACCTTGCTCGCTTCAATTGTTATACTAGCCACTAGCCATCTCCTTTTCCTATCTTTCTACTTATAGTATACACTTTTTGAAACGCTTACACAAGTGAAATGACTGTTAAATCAGGATTTCTTGAAAATGTTTTATGTTTTCAAAAGTTCTTAAACCGCTTTGAGGAACTTTTAAATTATTGGATTTTAAATAGTAAAAAGTGCTCAGTCCTATCAGATATAGAACTGAACCCTTTCCTATAAGAATTTGTCTATCCTGTTTGGATAAGTGCCAGAGGGGGATAATATTCCTATACGGGAATAGTGGCACCTCCCCTACAAAAGACCAAATTTACTTAGGCTAATCCATGAACATAAGCATCTACAGCAACGATGGCTTGAGCAATATCAGAAGCCTTCACTTCAAATGGCATTTGATGAATAGTTTCTCCTTCGATTGTTGCTTGTTGACCAACCTTGAGAAGATCTTCGTAACTTGCATTTTCTAGATGCATTTCTTTAAGAGTGGTTGGCATGCCAATTTGTTGATAGAAACGAATGTATTTATCCAAAACTTCTTTTGGACGATTTTCTAGGAACAATTGTACAAGAGTTCCGTAGGCTACTTTTTCACCATGAGTCAAATGGTGAATATCGCCAGTGAGGGCTGTGAAACCATTATGGATGGCGTGAGCCGCAGCCAAGCCACCACTTTCAAATCCGATACCACTGAGAAGGGTATTGGCTTCAATGATGTTTTCAAGGGCTGGCGTTACCACTTTTGCTTCACAGGCAGCCATGGCTTGTAGACCATCCGCAAAAAGGATTTCTTCACAACGTTCAGCAATGGCAACACCAGCAAGTGTTTGGTGTTTGCCTAGCATGGTTTTACCATTTGCTTGCATAACTGCTCGAGCTTCTACCCAAGTTGCTAAGCCATCTGCAATACCAGATGCTAACAAACGTTTTGGTGCTTGAGAGATAACCTTACTATCAACCAAAACCAATTCTGGGTTCTTAGAATAGAAGATGTAGCGTTCAAAGGCACCCTCGTCCGTATAGATAACAGACAAGGCTGAAACCGGAGCATCTGTAGATGCAATGGTAGGAGCAATCACTACTGGTGATTTTAGAAGATCTGCGATGGCTTTAGCACTATCAATAGTCTTACCGCCACCTAGTCCAATGACTAAATTACAGCCCTTTTCTTTGGCCAGGCTTACCACACGATTAATTTCATTATCTGAAGCTTCACCATTAAAGAAGACTGGAACAACTGTAAGTCCATTTTGAACGAGGTATTCTTCGAAACGTTGACCCACAATGTCATAAACTACTGAATCACACAATAGTACAGGATGACTTCCTAGTTCCAAAATGGTTTTTGCATTTTCAAATAAGGCGTTTTCACCTTGAATGTAACGCGACGGACTTGCAAAATTTCTCATAGTCTTTCTCCTTTGACATAAATGTATTTATATAGAATCAATTAAACGACCTTAGTTCTATGGAATATAGAGCTAAAAACTCACTTTAATTGACAGCATATCTATTTGGAGTCAGTACATAAGTCTAATTTTTTACTCTGTTTTCAAAACTCCTACTCTTCTTCTGGGTAGGTCAAACCCCAGTCTTTACGGAGTTGTGTCATGAGATCCATGACATCTCGGCTGTAATTGAGGTAGGTATGATCATCCTCGCCTGCAACAGCTGCTTCCATATCGAGGACCTCATACTGGAGGGCTTTAGCGGTTTCTCCGGCCTCAATGACTTCTTGTGAGCCATCTTCCGTATAGGTGATGACCGCCTTTTGCCCACGTGGGTATTCATAAAGTTCGATATAGCCCTTGTCATAAGCGATGGTGCCACGTTTAGGCTGTTTGGCGTGAAGACTTAGCGTCACCGTCGCCATTTCCCCTTCTGCATTGGTAAGGAGAATACCCGCTTGTTCGTCAACA
>JBKXCY010000220.1:0-2552 GCA_046994005.1 Streptococcus sp. | reverse complement strand
GTTAAACCGTCTTTAGAAACAGACCAGTCTTCCGCAAGGGCAGGAACTAAGTTACCGTATTGGTCGTTTTCAAACAAACCATCGACCAAGTTGGTAGTAATGTCGCTTGTAGTTGCACGGTTTGAAGTCAAATAGTTCAAGGTATCAGGGTCAGAACTATACACGTAGTTGTAGGTTGTCCCTTTTGATGCATTAGAAGATGAGCCACATGCAGCAAGGAAAAGCGTTGAAGCCGCGGCGACACCTGCTAAAAGAGCAAGCTTCGATTTTTTCATATTCGTGTCTCCTTTTGAATAATTTAAATCATTATACTCCAATCAATCTACAAAATAAAGTGTTTTTTGAACTTTTTTTGCATATTTACACACAGGTATACAGTAAAACCCTTGATTTTAAGGGATTTTTAAGGAATAAAAATTTTTTAAAAAAATTACTATTATGCTTTACATACTAGTCAAGAAAGAGTATACTGATAGTGAGCAAGCTAGTATGTAAAACAAACTAGCAAAATATGTGAAGAAAGAGGTGAGAAGGATGAAAGAGTCCCAATTACTAAAGGGAGTCTTGGAGGGCTGTGTGCTGGAGATTATTTCCAAAAAGGCCATCTATGGCTACGAATTGATTCAAAGTCTCAAAGAGATGGGATTTGATAAGATTGTCGCTGGGACTATTTATCCCCTACTTCAAAAATTAGAAAAACAAGGAATTATTCATGGGGAAATGAGGCCGTCTCCAGATGGTCCTGATCGTAAGTATTTTTCACTCAGTGATGCTGGAAAAGAGCGTTTAGGGGAATTTTGGGACCAGTGGCAGGAGCTAGTCACAAAAGTAGAACGTATCAAGAAGGAGGGGGAAGAATGGTAGGAAGTTATACAGAAAAAATGTCAGATGAATTGATTCATTTAAACAAAGAGGATCAAGCCTATGTGAAAAAAATGGTCGCCTATATTGGGGCTAAGTCCTATTTTTATGATGATGAGCTACTGGGTGAACAACTCTACAATATGGTTTGCGATCTAAAAGTTGCTGAGAAAGAAGGCATTCGGGCAGTGGATTATTTTGGAAAGGATCCACGGGCTATGGTGGACCAAGTTCTTTCAGATTTGCCTAAACGCTCTCTAGGATCTTATGTGGGACTCGTCATTCTACTTGGAGTGATCTTAGTTGGCATGCGTTATTTAATGGATTTTACCTGGATGACGCCACTGAAAATCGAACCCCTAACCTATGTTGTTATTTTATTCAATTTCCTGATGTTTAGCCAGTTCATCACGTGGCTATGGTCCAAACAGAGCTATGGGGAAATGAAGTGGCCTTGGGCTATTTTTATCAGTGTGATCTGCCTGATGGTATTTCTGAACATCGTTCGACTATTTTCGATTTATTTTGGCCACATTGGGAGTCTCTTCTTATCAGATGGTTGGGCGGTTGTTCTTGCTGTCCTAGTCCTACTTGGGTTTGCGGTTATGGCTTATAGAAGCAGGGAGCGTTTGATGACGAGTCTACTAGTCATGGGCCTGACTTTCCTAGTTACGGGATGCTGGATTCGTCTTGTGAATCAGGAAACTGCTCACTTATTAGGCTGGCTACTTCCTCTCATAGGACTAGTCCTGACCTTCGTTGTATTTCGTCTCCAAAGAAAGGGGGAAGAAAGATGACATCAGTTATTTATTATGAAGAAACTCAGGCTTTGGTTCAAACCTTTAGCAAGGAGGACCAAGCTTATTTCCAAGATCTCTGGGATTATTTCAATTTCGCCGGTTTCTTATATGAAGAGAAGGCTTTGAGAGAGCAGGTCTATAATTTAGCACTAGATTTTTCGCAAGCAGGAGCGGATGGATTGACAGCAAAGGACTATTTTGGTCTCGATCCAAAGGAAATGGCAGACCAAATCATCGAAAATATGCCCAAAGAATCCACACGGTCTGTTTTGAAATATGGGGCGATCATCTCGGGAATTGTGATTTTCTATCGCCTCTTAAGTGATTTTGCTTCACAAGCGGTCCTTGTGCTCAAGCCTCTAGTCTATTTAACCGACATCATTTTGGGACTCCTAGCAATTGGGCTACTCTTCTATCTCCTTCGTCGCCTCATTTTTGCAGAAGAAAAGTTGAAAAAAGCAATTTATGTAGCCTTTGTTCTAGTTCTAGGATTCTATTTTGTCGGTGAAATAGTGGGGGTCCGTTTCTTACCAGCCCTTGCTTGGTTGACAGTGCCGAATCCATGGGATACTCTCCTTATGACAGGAGCTAGTGGAGCTCTCATTCTTTGGCAATGGAAAGAAGAGCTTGGCAGAGCCTTCATATTTCCTATCGTCGCCTTTTTAGTGGTTGGATTCTTACATCGCTGGACCTTGGCACAAGGAGTTCAGAATCTTGCTATGACGGTTCTTCTGCCCACAGTGATCATTATTTTTGGGCTGGTTATTTATTATTGGTTTACGATTCGTTCTTTGAAAAAGAATAGGAAGGAGAGTGATAAATAGAAAGAAAAAGTGGGGCTGGGACAAAAGTCCTAGCCTCTCAATTGTCTTTGGATTGTCGAGCAAGACG
>JBKXCY010000219.1:0-2567 GCA_046994005.1 Streptococcus sp. | reverse complement strand
TTTTTCCCGATTTTTTCTAAGAGCTGACCAATGTCTGCTTGCAACTCTAAAATCGAGGCTGCTGCGATGAATGGATAGGCAAGGAGGCGTCCTGTCTTATTGGCATGGATGGTCTGCAATTCTGCTAACGTGAGCTGTTTGTGCTCCCCTTCCATATCAAGGACTTGGCCAGCTACCATTCCACGACTACCGGAAGCATCCGACAATTCGAGGATCAAGGAGACCTTGACCGCATCAGGAAGGGCACTGGCAGCTATCAGCCCAAAGGGATCGAGAAAAAGCGCATCTCCTGCTAAAATCGCCAAGTCTTCTCCAAATTTCTTGTGGTTGGTCAATTGCCCTCGACGGTAATCGTCATTGTCCATGGCTGGCAGATCATCGTGAATGAGACTTCCTGTATGGATCATCTCCAAAGCCCCTGCTACTTGAAAGTGAGCCTCCGTCAATTCCTGTCCAAAGGCCTCTAACAATTCTAGAAGGAGCAAGGGGCGCAGGCGTTTTCCACCTGCTTGAATCGAATACAGGACCGACTCCACTAAATGGGGAGCGATGGATTTTTCCTCATAAAAAGAGCGAATCGCTTGTTCTACTCTATTTCGTTTTTCTTCTTGTCTCATGCTAGATCCGCTTCAGTACCATCTGCTTGCATGACCTTGACCAAGGTTTTCTCTGCTTGATCCAAGGTATCTTGCAATTCTTTTGACAACTTCATTCCTTTTTGGAATTCAGAGATAGCTTCTTCAAGAGCTACATCTCCACTCTCCAATTTCTGGACGATGGCTTCCAAATCTGCTAAATTTTCTTCAAATTTCTTTTCTTTCGACATGTTTTACCTCTACTTCTAACTGGCCATCTCTCATGATGAGGGATAGCGGGTCTCCTTCTTTTACTTTCGCAACCGAATCCAAGACTTGATCGTCTTGCTTGACCATGGCATAGCCACGCGCAATAATCCGGCTAGTATCCAGCATCAAGAGGGCTTCTGATAAGCCTTGAACCTTGATCTTTTGCTCTTTTAGGACTTGTTCCATGCGGCTGGTTAAGAGTCTCTTATCTTGGAAGACACGGTCTTGATAACGTTCGATACGATGCAAAGGAGACATAGCCTCTAGACGATGACGCAGACCTTGCAGCTGATTGTCCCCTTGTCCATAAACTTCTCGCATCCCTTGTTTCAATCGCAATTGCAACTGGTCAATCTTTTGCAGGTAGCCATCATAGAGTCTCTCGGGCTGTCTAAAAATAACCGATTGACTTAATTTGGCCAAACGTTCACGATTATAGGCTAAACGGTTGGACATGGCTGTTGCCATGCGATTCTCCTGCTTTTGTAAATGCGACAAGAGATCTAATTTCGTCACCGGAGTGGCTAATTCAGCTGCTGCTGTCGGAGTAGCGGCTCGTCGGTCCGCTACAAAATCTGCTAGAGTGGTGTCTGTCTCATGTCCCACACTGGAAATAATGGGAATTCTAGACTCAAAAATAGCCCGCACAACCGGCTCTTCATTAAAGGCCCAGAGGTCTTCAATCGAACCACCCCCACGACCAATGATCAAGACATCTAGGTCCGTCCGAGCATTGGCCTTCTGGATATTAGCAACCACCTCACTTGCAGCGCCTTCTCCCTGGACCTTGGTCGGGTAGAGCACGATGTCCACACCAGGAAAACGACGGCTCACCGTTGTGATAATATCGCGAATCACGGCCCCACTTTGACTAGTGACCACCCCGATCTTTCTTGGGAATTGTGGTAGAGCTTGCTTCCACCGATCCTGAAAAAGCCCTTCTTCGGTCAGCTTTTTCTTGAGTTGCTCAAACTGAATGGCTAAGGCCCCTACCCCATCTGGCTCAGCCTTTTCGATAACAATGGAATAACTCCCACTTGGCTCATAGAGCTGAATGCGACCGATGACGTTGATCTTCATGCCTTCTTCTAGCTCAAAACCAAAGCTTCGATAAACCCCAGCCCAGACCGTCGCCTGAATAACCGCTTTTTCATCCTTTAATGAAAAATATTGGTGGTTGGGACGTTTTCGGAAATTGGAGACCTGCCCTGTCAGATAAACCCTTTCCAAATAGGGATCCTTATCAAATTTTAATTTCAAATATTTGGTCAAACTTGATACGGATAAATAGTTGGACATAGGAACTCCTTTCTGCAGAATATGATCAAGTTTAATTATACCAAAAAACACCAAAAAAGGCTGGCAGACAAAGCGAAATCATGAATTTCCTTTCTCTACAAGCCTCATTTTATTCAAGTTATCCTCTACTTGTCTGTTTGACACCAGCTTCCTTATTTTTCACACTTTTCTAACCGTTCAATAAAGGAGCTAAGAAGCGCTTGGGGTTCCCCTTCATTTGGATAGGCATAACTAATATAGAAGACTGTTTTTTCCTCTTCAACCAGCGGAATTTTGACAAGATTTGGATATTCAGGAAAGAGAGTCAGATCCGTCATGAGACCAATTCCTAAATTTTCTTCGATGAACACAAATCCTATTTAGGATACAACAAAAGAGGCTGGGACAAAAGTCCTAGCCTCTCAATTATTTTTGGATTGTCGA
>JBKXCY010000218.1:0-2590 GCA_046994005.1 Streptococcus sp. | reverse complement strand
GACGACGAAATCGAATTCTAACGAATTACCGATTTCTGTCCCACTCTCTTTCTTTATTCTTGGATCATGGCTAGGAGATCCTCTCCTGTAGTGGTTGGAAGGATCCGGACTCGTTTGAGGGAATAGAGTCCATCAGCGGAGCTGGCTAGTCCATTTTTAGTGGTGAGGCCTAGTTTGTAGTCAGCTTTCTTGGCTTGGTCGATCGTGACCTGGCTGTAGCGACCAGATGGGTAGACGATAACGCTGGTATTTTGATCCAGCCCCTTGTCCAGCAGGCGTTTAGAAGCGACGAGCTCATTCTTTTGAGTCTCAAGGCTGGAATTGGCTAGGTCTGGATGATTGACTGTATGGCTTTCAAAGGTTACGCCAGCTTTTTTCATCTCTTTGATTTGATCAAAGGTCAGGACGTTTTCCTTTTCATTTTTGGTAAAGTCCGTGATGATATTGTTGGTAGCGGTCATCTTGTATTTCTTAAGAAGCGGATAGACGATGGTATAGAAATCCTCGACGCCATCATCAAAGGTCAGCCAGACATATTTCTTTCCTTTTGGCACTTCGTTCTTAGCGAGGATGCGATAGGCTTCCTCTGGTGTCAGTGTGTAGTAACCCGCTTTTTTCAGGGCCTTTAGTTGGCTCTCAAAGGTTTCTGGATCGACAATCAGATTGGCATTGGCAGCTTCGGACTCAGCCATATTGTGCACAGAGTGGTACATGAGGATGGGCAATTTGACCGGCTTTTTCACTCGCGTCCACTCGATAGAGGAGCTATCCTCCTCGAGAGAACGCGTCACGGCAGTGCCACTTGTATTTCCGTCACTGGGTTGAGTGATCCGTTTGATCAGAAGAAAGCTACAAATAAAGATACAGACCAGTAGGAAGGCATTGATTCCAAGTAGGGTTTTGATTTTTTTAGGTACTCTTCGTTTACTCATAGTGTCACCGTTTTCATCATTTTCTTTATTGTACCACAAATTCTATGTTCTTTTCCAGAACTTGCTACAGGCAGATCCTGTCATGAAAATTCAGAATTTTTAAGACAATGGGCTGTCAAATGGCCAAGTTTTTGTTATAATGGACCTATTATAGAAATTTCAAGGAGACCATAGGATGTCTGTAAAGATTGCCTTACTAGGATTTGGTACCGTTGCGAGTGGTGTACCATTTTTATTAAAAGAAAATAGCGAAAAAATCACCCAGGCTGCTCATGATGACATTGAGATTGCCAAGGTCTTGGTTCGTGATGATGCGGAGAAGGAAAAATTGCAAGCTGCAGGTCATGATTACAACTTTGTGACCAATGTCGATGAGATCATCGAAGACAAAGAGATTGCTATCGTGGTGGAATTGATGGGCCGGATCGAACCGGCTAAGACTTTCATCACCCGTGCACTTGAAGCAGGGAAGCACGTGGTTTCTGCTAACAAAGACCTTCTTGCCGTTCATGGAAGTGAGTTGCTTGCGATTGCGAAGGAGCACCATGTAGCCCTTTATTATGAAGCTGCCGTAGCGGGTGGGATTCCAATTCTTCGCACCTTGGTGAATTCCCTAGCTTCTGACAAGGTGACCAAGGTTCTCGGTGTGGTCAATGGAACCTCTAACTTCATGATGACCAAAATGGTCGAAGAAGGCTGGACTTATGAAGATGCATTAGCAGAAGCACAACGTCTTGGTTACGCTGAAAGTGACCCCACCAATGACGTTGAAGGAATCGATGCTGCATACAAGATGGTGATTTTAAGCCAATTTGCTTTTGGAATGAATATCCAATACGATCAAGTGGGTCATAAGGGAATCAGCCAGATCACTCCTCAGGATGTCTCAGTAGCTCAAAGCCTTGGCTATGTGATCAAGCTGGTTGGCTCCATTGTTGAAACAGAGTCAGGGATCGCAGCAGAAGTGACACCAACCTTCCTTCCAAAACAACACCCACTGGCAGGCGTAAACGGGGTGATGAACGCGGTCTATGTGGAATCGATCGGGATTGGTGAGTCTATGTACTATGGACCAGGTGCGGGTCAAAAACCAACTGCTACCAGCGTGGTAGCTGACCTCGTTCGCATTGTCCGTCGTCTAAAAGAAGGAACGATCGGAAAAGCCTTCAATGAATACAGCCGTCCCCTTCAATTGGCCAAACCAGAAGATGTGAAGAACAATTATTACTTCTCCATCAAGGCACCAGATGCGACCGGTCAAATCTTGCGTCTTGCGGAGATCTTTAATGCAGAAGGAGCCTCCTTCAAGCAAATTCTCCAAGAAGACTCAGATGGTCAATTTGCAAGTGTGGTCATCATTACCCACCAAGTTAACCAAACCCAATTCAAGAACTTGGTTGAAAAGTTGGATTCAGAGGCGAATTTCGAACTCTTGAATACCTTTAAAGTTTTGGGAGAATAAGCATGAAGATTATTGTTCCAGCAACCAGTGCCAATGTCGGGCCAGGTTTTGATTCTGTTGGGATTGCCGTGACTCGCTATTTGACCATTGAAGTCCTTGAACCAGCAGATGCTTGGGTCATTGAGCATGATCTAGGAGCAGGGATTCCGACAGACGAGAAAAACCTCTTGCTCTCAACAGCCCCGTCGATTGCTCC
>JBKXCY010000217.1:0-2627 GCA_046994005.1 Streptococcus sp. | reverse complement strand
TTCTTCCCTGTACTAACCAAGGTGATGAAGGTTACTATCTTATCTGGAAAGACAGACACGATCAAACCGCTACAGAAAAAGCCTTTTTAGAAGAAATTGAAGCGCAACTTTATGAAATAGAAAATTAATCTCACTTCTATCGAAGCAAGCATCAAACCTTATCCCAGCCCTCGTAATCCCTACGAGAGGCTTTTTTTATCTTTTGTTTTAGAAATTCTATTATCTTCTTTACAGCATAGAAAAAGGCCTGGAAATACAACTATCTGTTGCATCTCCAAGCCTTTTGTAGAACTGAACTAATCCATCACAATAATAGACTTAATAGACTTACGTTCATCCATATCTTTATAAGCCTGATTAATCTCATCCAAGCTGTAGCTATTAGTAAAGACGCGTCCTGGATTGATATCGCCATCAAGAACCGCTTTTAACAAAACTTGTTTGTCATAGGTGGTAACTGAAGCTGCTCCACCTGCCACCGAAATGTTTTGGGCAAAGGTCGAACCTAAAGCACGGTTATTGTAATGAGGAACGCCGACAAAACCTAAACGCCCGCCATTATGGAGAACACCGAGAGCTTGGTCGACGGCTGCTTCAGTACCCACACATTCGAGAGCTGCATCTGCTCCACCACCGAGAATTTCTCGCACCTTGGCAATGCCTTCTTCACCACGTTCAGCTACGACTGCTGTCGCGCCTGACTCCAAGGCCATCTGTTGACGGTCTTCGTGACGGCTCATAAGGACAATTTGTGAGGCACCACGCATTTTGGCTGCGATAACCGCACATTGACCAACAGCTCCATCCCCGATAACGACTACCTTATCACCTTTTTGCACATTAGCAACACGCGCTGCATGGTAACCGGTCGGCATGACATCAGCAAGAGTTAAAAGTGACTTAAGCATGCCTTCGCTGTAATCTGAAGGTTGACCTGGAATTTTCACAAGTGCCCAATTAGCAAAATGGAAACGGATATACTCAGCCTGGACGCCACCAGACCAGTTGTTGCCGATATGGCGGTCACAAGTCCCATCATAACCGGCACGACAGGCATCACACTCTCCACAACCGTGTGTGAAAGGCGCGATGACAAAGTCTCCTGGCTTAACCGTTGTAATGGACTCACCGATTCTTCGACGATTCCGATAGCCTCATGACCACTATTTCTGTGCCCCTCTTCAATGTCTGGATTACGGTAACTCCAGAGGTCGGAACCACAAACGCAAGTACGGACAACACGAATAATGGCATCATCTGGCGCCTCAATTTGCGGACGGTCAATTTCTGCCAGACCAACCTGATCAGCTTTAGTATAAATTGCTGATTTCATATATCTACCTCTATTTCTTTAGTTACTGTTAGTATACACTTTTAATTAAGCTCTGGCTCAAATCAAGCCATCCAAATCACTTTCAAACAATAGCAACTAATCATATTTTTTCCCATACTTCTTTTCTAGCATTTTCTTAATCAAATAGGGCATTTTGACATTTTCGCGGCCTTTCTTGGCAATTAACTTCTTCACAAAATCTGGCATTTGGATATCATTCTCTTCTTCCAAAATCTGACTCGTACTTGATGGAGCTTCTAACTCATCAAAGGTCTCCAGCTGAGGTTGATAGTCACTATAGTCACCGTCTATATGAGACTGAATTGTCGAAAGAAGTGCCTTGATTAAACGAGGATCGCTATTTGGCATAGGAGGTCTGTGATAGGCTACACCTAGCTCTTGGCAAAGCTCCTTACATTCCACATCATTGTCAAAAAGAACCTCAATATGCTCACTAATAAAGGCAATCGGAACAAAAATATAGTGGTCAGGATGCTCCTTCTCATTACGAAGGTATTCTAAGACATCCGGCTTAATCCAAGGAATACCAATATCACTCTCACTCTGCCAAGTATTGGTGTACTGCTCCTCTTCAAGCCCTAAAATCTCCGCAATCAAGCGACTATTGTCATAAATCTGGTCGATATAGGGGTCACCAAAATCCAGTGCCAAAACTGGGACACTGTGAGCTGAAAAAATCACCTTATAGCTATCGTCTCCAATCTGATCTAAAATCTTTTGGATCTCATCAGCCCAATAGTGAAGTAGAGAAGGTTCCCGGTACCAATCCTTGATAATTTGGAACTTAATTTGATTACTTTCTAAAAATTTTTCATAGCCCATAACAGAATAGTAGGAATAATGGGGCTCTAGGATCAAACACAAACACTCTTCAATTCCGTCATTCTCCATCTCTTTAATCGCATCTATGATGAAAGGTCGGGAAAATTTATTTGCAAAGTAGACCGACACTTGTTCTCCAAGAGCGGAAGCAACCAAGTCAACTTCTTTCTTTGTTATCCTTTGGAGCGGCGTTCCACCGATTCGTAGGTAATGGTCATATAAGGTCTGAATTTCATGTGGTTCGGGACGAACTCCACGTCGTATATTTGTGAAAAATTCTGCTACTCCTTCATAGGTAATCTCTTCTGGGGACCCAAAAGTCATCATCAATACAGCTCTTTTACTCATAATTACTCCTTGTTCCACGTTTGTTCTATTTTATCATGAAAAGGCTTACTTTAGTTAACTAAGTATCAAAAAAACCCTAGAGACAAACTCTAAGAGTTTAAAT
>JBKXCY010000216.1:0-2632 GCA_046994005.1 Streptococcus sp. | reverse complement strand
GGCCAGGTGAAGGCTATCCAGAAAAAGGTTATGAAAAATTCATCCAATATGCTAATGATCTAGCAGATATTGTGAAAAAACACAAGATGAAACCAATGGCCTTTAATGACGGGATCTACTACAATGGCGATACTTCCTATGGTACTTTTGACAAGGATATCATTGTGTCCTACTGGACAGGTGGCTGGAACGGCTATGATGTCGCTTCTTCAAAACTCTTGTCTGAACTAGGTCATCAGATTCTTAATACCAATGATGCTTGGTATTATGTGCTTGGACGGGACAAGGCTGGATCTGGTTGGTACAACCTTGATCAAGGTCTCGAAGGAATTTCCAAGTCAGCAATTGATGTTGTTCAAAAAAATGACGAGGCTAAGGTGCCTTTCATAGGTGGAATGGTAGCTGCCTGGGCAGATAGGCCATCTGCAACCTACAAAAAAGAGCTACTCTTCAAGCTCATGCATGCCTTCGCGGACAAGAATGCAGACTACTTTGTAGCAGATCCTGAAGTCGTCGAAAAAGCTCTTTCGGAAGCTCCAACAGATTTGGATCGCTATACACCAGAATCTCTAGTAGCTTTTACGGCAGCTAAAAAAGCTTTAGAAGGGGCAGGTACAGACACCACTCGAGCAGAAGCTAAAACCTTGATCGACAATCTCAAAGTGGCTCAAGATGCTTTGGTATATACAGAAAGCTACGCGAAAGAAGTTGCAGCAAAAGAAGCAGAAGAAAAACTTGCCATGAAGAAGGTCAGCTCGATCGATGCAGGTCGCAAATACTTCTCACTGGATCAGTTGAAACGGATCGTAGATAAGGCCAGTGAGCTGGGTTATTCTGACTTGCACCTCCTGGTTGGAAACGATGGTATGCGCTTCGTACTCGATGATATGACGGTGGAAGCCAATGGCAAGACTTATGCTAGTGACGATGTGAAAAAGGCCATTTTAGAAGGTACCAAGGCCTATTACGATGATCCAAATGGTCAGGCCTTGACCCAAACAGAAATGGATGAGCTCCATGCTTATGCTACTGCTAAAGGAATCGGCTTGATTGCGGCGGTCAATAGTCCTGGCCACATGGATGCTTTGTTGGTGGCCATGGAAAAATTGGGCATTGAAAACCCACAAGCCAGCTTTGATACGGTTTCAAAAACAACCATGGATTTGACCAATGAAGCAGCAGTCAACTTTACCAAAGCCTTGATTGGCAAGTACATGGACTACTTAAAAGACAAGACTAAGATCTTTAACTACGGAACAGATGAATATGCCAATGACGCTACCAACGCGCAAGGCTGGTACTACCTCAAGTGGTATGACCTCTATGGTAAATTTGCGGAGTATTCCAATAGTCTTGCAGCTATGGCGCGTGAAAAAGGCTTGCAGCCAATGGCCTTTAACGATGGTTTCTATTATGGAGATGAAGATGATGTTGCCTTTGACAAGGACGTCTTGATTTCATACTGGTCTAAAGGATGGTGGGGCTATAACCTCGCATCTCCACAGTATTTGGCAGATAAGGGTTATAAATTCCTTAATACCAACGGAGACTGGTACTATGTTTTGGGAAGAACACCTGAAACGGGTGGTGGTTATATTGAGAAAGCGATTGCCAATGCAGCTGCTACTCCATTTAGACAACTCCCAAGTACAACGTATCCTGAAACATCTTTGCCGATGATCGGTAGCATGGTAGCTGTTTGGTGTGATACCCCAAGTGAATAATACATCGAAAAAAATGTCTTTGATCTCATGGAAGCTTTTGCCAACCACAACAAGGACTATTTCAAGGCGGACTTCACTGCTCTTAGAAAAGTAGTTGCTACGGTGCCAACAGATCTAGCCATTTACACACCAGAATCTCGCGCAGCACTTGCGAAAGTCTTAGATAGCTTGAATTGGAATGTGAGCCGTGCTCATCAAGATCAGGTGGATCAAGAAGTGGCCACTTTGACCCAAGCCCTTGCGGGGCTCAAGCCAATCACGCAAAAAGGTAGCTTGGCTGAAAATGACGTCAAAGCCCTAGTGGAAGACAAACCAAGTCTTGAAATCGTAGAGAAAGAACTTGATTTTGACCTTGTGGAACGCACCAATCCAGATCTCTCTAAAGGAGAACGCAAAGTGACCCAGGCTGGAGTTAAAGGACAAGGCCTTGAGTATGTAGAGGTTTCGCAACTTGATCAAAGTCGAAAAGTGATAGCTACAGAAATTGCCACAGAGCCGGTTGCAGAAATTGTTGAAGTCGGTACCAAAGAAGTCGTGATCCCGACAAGCCCTTCAGCAGAGGCACCAGTGAAATTAGATGTGCTCGTAAACAAAATTGCTCCAGATCAGTCAACACCTCATGTGATCTCGAAGGATCAACCAGTAGCACCAGTAAATACCCAAGCGTCAATTCCAGCAACTGTGGAAAAAGCAGTTCGTCCAGAAACAGTAAACCCTGATAAGCAACTTCCAGAAACGGGAGTGGAATCTGCTCTGGGACTCGCTTTACTAGGAGCGATCTTAGGAGCAGCAGGAATGAACTTGAAAAATAAAAAAGAGACTGAGACCTAGTTGATTTGTAACAGGTCGGAGTTAGGAGGCAGGATGTTCATCATTCTGCTTCTTTTTTGTGTTTGTAAAACTGTACC
>JBKXCY010000215.1:0-2651 GCA_046994005.1 Streptococcus sp. | reverse complement strand
CTCCAAGTCATCTTAGAGATTCCTTATGATAGCTGCTGTCATCTCTGCAGTCGAAGCCTGACCACCTAGATCTCGGGTTAAAATCCCCTGATTCAAGGTTTGATTGACCGCTTCTTCGATCATTTCTGCACCTGCTGTTTCTCCAAAACTGTCTCGGAGCATCATGGCAACGGACAGGATCATGGAAATCGGATTGGCAATGTCTTGACCAGCAATATCAGGTGCTGAACCATGAATCGGCTCGTACATACTTGGTCCTTGGTCAGAATGACTGGCAGACGGCATCACGCCTAGTGTTCCAGGAAGGACGCTGGATTCGTCAGATAAGATATCTCCGAATAGATTCTCTGTCACTACAACATCAAAGCGGGCTGGATTGGTAATCATGATCATGGCCGCACTATCGACAAGCTGGTGCTCTAAGGTCACATCTGGAAATTCTTTGGCAACTTCTTCTGCCACTTGGCGCCACAATTTAGACGTTGCCAGGACATTTTGCTTATCGATACTGGTCACTTTCTTGCTACGTCCTTGCGCAATCTTGAAGGCTTGGCGCATAATCCGACGGATTTCTTCTGTGCTGTAATCATTGATATCGCGCGCTGTATCTTCTTTCAAAATATGCTCTCCAAAGTAAATCCCACCTGTCAATTCACGCACAACCACGAAGTCGACACCCTCGATACGCTCTGGTTTCAAAGGAGACAGGTGTTTCAAGGCGTCAAAAATCCGTACAGGACGAATATTTGCAAAAAGATTTAATTCCTTGCGAATAGCCAGCAAACCTTGTTCTGGACGAACAGGAGCATGGTCATACTCAGGACTCCCGATGGCTGCGAGAAGAATAGCATCCGCTCCTTTAGCTGCTTCTAGAGTATCTTGGGGAAGTGGGTGGCCAGCGGCATCAATCCCAGCACCCCCAAAAGGTTTGTCTTCTAGGCTATAATCAAAGCCAATTTTGGGAGCAACGGCTGCGAGAACCTCGAGTCCAGCCGCCATGATCTCAGGGCCAATCCCATCTCCTGCAAGTGTTACAATTTTCTTTGTCATGTTCATTTCCTCTTAGGCTTATGGAAGATCACGGTAGGAGACAGCTCGTCCCATCTCACCCGCATTCTCTTTTTGAACCAGCGTATTGGCATTGATATAAGCAATGGCAGAGGCTTTTAATACATCGAAGTCCAAACCAGAGGCATTGAAGATCGTATCTGTATCAACATTTTCCACCGATACCAAGACACGGGCTTGGGCATCGATTCCATCAGTCACCGCATCGATGTTGTAAGAGGTCAAGCGAACGGTTTGCTTGAAGAATTTATCAATCGCATTAAAGATGGCTTCAACCGACCCTTGACCATTGGCAAGGAATTCAAGTACTTCCCCTTCTTCATTGCGGAGGCTAACCGCTGCTGTAATCGTTTCGTCTGCGTTGGTTGTTAAGCGGAGATCATTAAATTGGAATCCTTCTGGATTTTCCACTGCTGTACCAGCAACAAGGGCGCGGATATCAGCATCTGTGATCTCGTGTTTTTTGTCTGCCAGAGATTTGAACTTAGCAAACAATGGCTTGATGTCTTCTTCTGTAAATTCCAGTCCCAACTCATGCAGTTTTTCGACAAAGGCATGGCGACCAGACAATTTTCCAAGAGGGAGACTATTGCTCTTAACACCCACCAATTCAGGTGTGATGATTTCATAGGTAAGAGGATTTTTAAGGACCCCATCTTGGTGAATCCCAGACTCGTGTGAGAAGGCATTGCCACCAACAACCGCCTTGTTTTTAGGAATTGGAATACCAGAGTAACGAGAAACCAATTCAGAAGTGTTGATGGTTTCATTAAGGACAATCGGACTCTCCACTTGGAAATAGTCTTCACGGATATTGAGAGCAACCGCTACTTCTTCAAGCGCCGCATTGCCGGCCCGCTCCCCGATGCCATTGATGGTTCCTTCGACACGACGGGCACCATTTTTAACAGCAGCGAGGCTATTAGCCACCGCCATTCCTAGGTCATCATGGCAATGAGGTGAATAGATAATCTCGCGATCTGTCTTGACATGGTCAATCAAGTATTTGAAAATGGCACCGTACTCCGCTGGTGTCGTGAAACCGACTGTATCAGGAATGTTGATATAGCTAGCACCAGCATCGACTGCAGTCTGTACGACTTGCAAGAGGAAATCCAATTCTGTCCGGGTCGCATCTTCGGGTGAGAATTCAACAATTTCAAATTTTGAGCGAGCGTAAGAAACGTGCTCTTTGATCGTTTCAAGGATTTCTTCCTTTGTCTTGTTGAGTTTAAACTCCCGGTGAATCGGACTGGTTGCGATAAAGACGTGAATTTGTGGATACTTAGCATCCTTCAAGGCTTCATAACAAGCATCAATATCTGATTTGACAGAACGGGCCAAACCTGTCACGGCTGTCTTGGTCAAGACCTTGGCAATCTCTTGAACAGCTGTGAAGGAATCAGGACTAGCTGCAGGAAAACCTGCTTCAATAGCAGAAATGCCCCACTTTTCCAATTGTTTAGCAATGGCAATCTTTTCTTTGATAGAGAAATTAACTCCTGGAGTCTGTTCGCCATCCCGAAGGCTGGTATCTAAAAATTCAACTTTACGCATAGGGTCTCCTCATTTCTATGTAGTGG
>JBKXCY010000214.1:0-2659 GCA_046994005.1 Streptococcus sp. | reverse complement strand
TTGTGTTTAATAACGTTTCATGATCATCGGGTGCTTCCTCAGATCACTCGGTTTGGTTTTACTTTATTTCATGGTCATAATCATATACCATTTCTTTTGGATCTTTTGTTTGACTAATACAAAATAGGTCTTCATAGGTCTTCGCATTTTTAGCGCCCATTAGGATCATCAGTATAATTTTCTGAATTAGGAGACTGTCCCATCACTATTCGAACTTTGTCTCCCAACTTACGCTGTTCCCATTCATCCGTGAATCCTTTAAATCGCAATTCTGGAACTTTCTTTTTAACTGAATCATCTATTTTCGCCATAGTCCCCACCATTTTATTGGTTTTTCTTGATTTACTTTATCAACAGTCTCGTTGGTTGGTACCAATGGAGTAAGGCAGCTAAGAAGGGGTATTAGTGACAATTAATAAAATGCATGAGGTTGGGCATGTTGCCCCACCTCTTTTTATGATATACTAGAGTAGTTTTTGAGACTTGTAAAAAATGTTTTTTTTTAGTTCAAATTTAAAAAAGAAAAGGGGAGAACATGGACATCTTTTTGAGGAGCATATCAGGGATTCTCGTCATCCTGGGCATGATTTTAGTGGGCTTTATCATTGGTGAAAAAGGCTGGTTCGATGACAAGTCGCGTGGCCTACTCGCTAAATTGGTCACTCAAGTTGCTCTTCCCTGCTATATGCTCTACACCATTACGCAACGCTTCACAGCAGCAGATCTACTTAAAATGTTGCCAGCCTTGCGATTTCCTGCCCTGTCTATGGTTATTTTACTTGGCATCGCGACAGGGGTAGCAAGGATCTTTGCAGTAAGACAGGACCGTCGTGGCCTCTTTATTTCCATGTTTTTTAACTCCAATACCATCTTCGTGGGACTCCCCATTAACCAAGCCCTCTTTGGAGATGCCAGTATTCCCTATGTTTTGATCTATTACATGTGTAATACGACCTTTTTCTGGACTTTGGGAACTTATCTCATTCAGCGAGATGGTGAGGGAGAAGCTCAGTTTGATCTCAAAACCAGTCTGAAAAAAGTCTTTTCTCCGCCCCTTATGGGCTTTCTCTTGGGACTAGTCTTGGTGATGCTACAGATCAAGTTGCCAGCTTTTCTAGCCAGTGATTTACAGTACCTGGGCAATTTAACAACCCCCTTATCCATGATATTCATCGGTTTGTCAGTGTCTCATGTAGGTGTGAAGCAGTTGGTTCTGGGAAAAGAGCAACTATTGATTCTACTAGGTCGCTTTCTGGTTGCCCCTCTCTTGATGGCCTCCATCGTCTACTGGGTGCCTCTTCCAAGTTTGATGAAGCAGGTCTTTATCATCCAGTCCGCTATGCCTGTGATGACCAATGCGCCAGTTGTTGCCAGACTTTACGGAGCTGATAGTGACTATGCAGCCGTCATGGTGACAGAAACGACCCTTGCAACCATGGTGGTGATTCCTATTCTCATGCTGTTGATGGCATAATAAATAGAAACTACAAAAGCTCAAGTTTTTTGAAAACCTGAGCTTTTCTTATATGAGAGCTAATAAAATTGTAATCACCAGAGCGATGCCCATCCGAATCAGGTGGTGGACTGGGTGGAAGTTTCCTTTGTGTTTTCCATTCCAATAGGCTCCGTAGCAAATCAAACCACATCCGATCAGCCAAAGGGCTAGAGAGACAATCGGTAAAAAGAAGTAGAGGATGAGAGATAAGGTCGCAAGGCTACTTCCGATGAGGAGAAATGTATTTCCTAAAGTGTGATTTCCCTTTTTAAATTCTGAAAGGGAGGCCAATAAGTGAAGAAGAACAAAAGCAAGGGCAAAGAAGGCTGTAAAAAAGCCGAGAAGAATGGGGAAGAACATAGGGTTTCCTTTCTAAGATATGATTGCCTGAGTACTATTTTTTATGACTGATTTTATGAAGAATCATAAATGATACTACAAGATTTAAAATAATAACCAATAAGGTAAAAAGAGAGTAACCATAAAGTTTAATTGGAAATTCATTTTTGAGATTGCAAAGAGCAAACAAACTTGTTAAAATGCCCGTTAACAACCCAGGCACATATTTTCGTATAACGATTGTTTGAATCAGATGTCCTAAGACATGGTAGATATAAGCGATTATGATGCTTGCGTAAATGCTATAGTTGTTAAACTGGTAACTAAGATATAGCGATGTCATTAGGATCAGAAATTGCTCCAAGACAATGGCATTGAAAGCAAAAGGAGTGTAATAAGATAGGATTCGATTGTTTGGATACTGGATTGATATTTTTTTGACAAAGGATGGCATCCAAACGATTTCTTCCAGTTCGTGAAGCATGAAGAGTGATGGAAATAGAAAGTAAAATTGCACGCTGGTCATTGAAAATACTCCTTTCTAGTTCGAACCCACTTTCAGTATCTCCAAATAAAACTGGATCACTTCTTGTTCGCTATAATTTTTGCCTTTTTTCAACCACCAGCTGAGGGTTTCGATGAAATGGCTGACGACCAAGTGTTTGAGGTAAGAGTGAGGGAGAGTTGGATGGGCTTTGATGAGTTCGTCGGCTACCATTGGGTAGACATCGTGTTCTAGTTCTTTTCGCAGTTGTCGGATGAAATAATCGTTTTTAGAGAGCAAGAGACTGGTCACATGGTCTTGATTTTTCTTGAAATGCTGAA
>JBKXCY010000213.1:0-2697 GCA_046994005.1 Streptococcus sp. | reverse complement strand
GCGCATAGGATCATGTCGATACTATCATCAGAAAAGGCCTGAATCAAATCCTCCGCACGAGCTTCGGGATGTTCTTTGATAAAGTCTAAGCCTTTTAGCGAATGAGGTAAAAAGATAGGATTGAGTCCGAGGTCTTTGAGTCGTTGGACCCCCAAGTCCACTTCGTGCTTGACAAAGTCCTCTCCGATAATCCCACTAGATAAACTTATAATACCAATAGTAGAAACCATATCTCATCCTCCTAGAAAAAATTGATGCTATTGTATCACAAAAGATGAGGGGAAACAATAAGAATTAGAGTCAGAAGAAGGCTTTTAGATCAAGAAAGTAGTAAAAAAGCAACCACTCGATATGGTTGCTTCAGAATAGAGATAAGCTCTATCAACAATAGAAAATAGCCCTTTTAGAAGTTGGTTACTACGTAGTTAAATCTCTTAGGAATGCTGATGTAATAGTATTTCTAAGAGTTTTTTACTTTATACTCTAAAAGAAAAAGATTGAAGAAAGTTGTCCAAAATGGACTTTATCTTCAATCTGTTTTTTAAATAATTTAGGAAATTGTGTTAAAATGAAATGAAAATTACGAATAGTATAAGTAGGAGGCACCATGAAGGCGGAAATTATTGCAGTTGGAACGGAAATTCTAACAGGACAAATTGTGAACACCAATGCTCAATTCTTGTCTGAAAAATTGGCTAGTTTAGGGATTGATGTCTATTATCATGTGGCGGTAGGAGACAATGAAGGTCGTCTCTTCTCGACCATTGAGACAGCTTCAAAACGCAGTGATTTGGTGATTTTATGTGGTGGACTTGGGCCAACAGAGGATGATTTAACCAAGCAAACCCTTGCTAAGTTTTTAGGGAAAGAACTGGTTTTTGATCCGACAGCACTTGCTAAACTCGACAACTTCTTTGCTAGTCGCCCTGATTATGTCCGGACACCCAATAATGAGCGACAAGCACAAATGATTGCCGGATCAATCCCCCTTCAAAACCGTACAGGTCTCGCGGTTGGAGGTTTGATTGAAGTCGATGGTGTGACCTATGTCGTTCTCCCGGGCCCTCCAAGTGAGTTAAAACCTATGGTCAACGAACAATTGGTGCCTCATTTGACAACAGGGGAACAGCTTTTTTCAAGAGTCTTGCGCTTCTTTGGGATTGGGGAAAGCCAGCTGGTTACGATTTTAGCAGATATCATTGAAGAGCAGAGTGATCCGACGGTGGCCCCTTATGCCAAGACTGGAGAAGTGACCCTGCGTCTGTCTACAAAGGCGAAGGATCAAACTTCAGCGGATGCTAAGCTCGATGTCTTAGAAAAGGAAATCTTATCACGCCACACCCTGGATCATCAACCTTTGCAAGAGTTGTTTTACGGTTATGGGGATGACAATTCGATGGCCAAGGTGGCCTTTGATCTCTTGAAACGGACTGGTAAGACCATTACAGCTGCAGAAAGCCTGACGGCTGGCCTCTTCCAAGCGACTTTGGCAGATTTTTCAGGGGCGTCTAGCATCTTTGCAGGTGGTTTTGTCACCTATAGTCTGGAAGAAAAAAGCAAGATGTTGTCCATTCCAGCTCAAGAGTTGGAGCAACATGGAGTAGTGTCTCATTTTACAGCTCAAGCCATGGCTTCACAGGCCCGTAAGTTAACAGGATCCGATTATGGTGTTAGCCTAACCGGAGTTGCGGGGCCAGATAGTCTAGAAGGGCACCCAGCAGGGACTGTCTTTATCGGACTTGCGACTCCAAATGGAGTGGATAGTGTCCAAGTTAATATCGCTGGACGTAGCCGGGCGGATGTCCGCGAAATTGCAGTCCTTCATGCCTTTAATTTGGTACGCTTGGCTGTATTAAATGGTGAAAATTTGGTATAATGAAGCTTGTGCCAAATGAAGAATAATTCTAAAAATGGATAGGAAATGTGCCTTTCAAAGGACGGAAAACGTCAGTGAGTTGCATGCATTTCCTGTATAGCAAAAAATAGGAGAAAAGAATGGCGAAAAAACAGAAAAAATTAGATGATATCTCTAAGAAATTTGGAGATGAGCGTGAAAAAGCGCTCAATGATGCCCTGAAGTTGATCGAAAAGGATTTTGGTAAGGGATCGATCATGCGACTCGGCGAACGTGCAGAGCAAAAAGTACAAGTCATGAGCTCTGGTTCCTTGGCGCTTGATATTGCCTTGGGTGCTGGTGGTTATCCAAAAGGTCGGATCATCGAAATCTATGGTCCAGAATCGTCTGGTAAAACAACCGTTGCCCTCCATGCAGTAGCGCAAGCACAGAAAGAAGGAGGCATTGCTGCCTTTATCGATGCCGAGCATGCCTTGGATCCATCTTATGCAGCAGCTCTTGGGGTCAATATCGACGAACTTCTCTTGTCTCAACCAGACTCAGGGGAACAAGGGCTTGAAATTGCTGGTAAATTGATCGACTCTGGTGCGGTTGATTTGGTGGTTGTTGACTCTGTTGCGGCCTTGGTACCACGTGCGGAAATCGATGGAGATATCGGAGATAGCCACGTTGGTTTGCAAGCTCGGATGATGAGCCAAGCGATGCGTAAGCTTGGAGCTTCTATTAACAAGACCAAGACCATTGCTATCTTTATCAACCAATTGCGTGAAAAAGTTGGGGTCATGTTTGGGAACCCTGAAACCACACCTGGTGGTCGTGCCCTGAAATTCTACGCTTCGGTT
>JBKXCY010000212.1:0-2700 GCA_046994005.1 Streptococcus sp. | reverse complement strand
CAGGAGGAATTAGCTCAAAAAGCCAAGTTTGCTTCGGGTTCCTCTTCACGGTCTTTCTTTGGTCCCTTAGCAGCCTGGGACAAAGAAAGTGGAGAGATTTATAAGGTCAAAACAGACCTGAAACTGGCTATGATTATGCTGGTTCTCAATGATAAGCAAAAGCCCGTTTCTAGCCGCGAAGGGATGAAACGCTGCATGGAAACCTCGACCAATTTCAAAGAATGGGTGGAGGAGTCTCGTCAAGATTACAAGGACATGCTGGGCTATCTAGCTGCCAATGAGTTTGAACGGGTCGGTCACTTGACAGAGCGCAATGCCCTCGCCATGCATGGAACGACCAGGACAGCCACTCCAGCCTTTAGCTACTTGACAGAAGAAAGCTACAAAGCCATGGACTATGTCCGTGAACTCCGTGCGGAAGGTCATGCTTGTTACTTTACCATGGATGCAGGGCCAAACGTTAAAGTTCTCTGTCTAGAAGAAGACTTGGAGCAGCTGGTGCCTTTATTTGACGCCCGCTATCGGACCATCGTATCTAAGACAAAGGACCCTCAAGATGAAGACTAAGTATCAGGTACAGACCGGAGGCAAGCTCTATCTAGCCGGAGAATACGCGGTGCTAACGCCTGGGTGTGGAGCCGTGATTCAGTTTATTCCCATTTATCTGTCAGCTACCATTCAAGAAGCTAACACTTACCAGTTGGTCTCAGATCTCTTTGGTTACAAGGTGGATTTGACCCCAAATAAGGACTACGCCTTGATTCAAGAGACTATCCAGCTCATGGAAGAATGGTTGAAAGATCAGGGAATAGCCCCGAAACCCCTTGATCTTCACCTTAGGGGGACACTGGGTGAAGAGGGGAAGAAGTATGGGATTGGTTCCAGCGGAAGTGTGGTTTTGCTCGTGATCAAGGCCATGGCCGCTCTGTATGAAATAGACCTAAGCCCCGATCTGCTTTTTCGACTAGCAGCAGTCGTCTTAGTGCAAAGAGGGGACAATGGTTCCATGGGTGATTTGGCTTGTATTGCCTACGAGGACTTGATTTATTACCAATCCTTTGATCGGGCTTGGTTGCCTGAAGTCTTGACTTTCCAGCCCCTCTCACAAGTTTTAGACCTGGATTGGAACTACCAGATCCGAGTGATTCAGCCAGCCATCTCTTATGATTTTCTGGTTGGTTGGACCAAGGAACCAGCGATTTCAAGTGATTTGATCCGCAAGGTCAAGGGGGCGATCAATGAAGCCTTTCTCAAGGAGAGTCAAACTGCAGTGAAGAATCTTGAAAAAGGCCTCCGTGAAGGAAAACAAAGGGAGATCGAGGCCAGTATCCAACGTGCAGATCAGAACCTAAAATCCTTAAACCATCTGATCTATACCCCAGCTCTAAAAAAGCTGCAAGAAGCGACAGAGGGCCTTTCTGCCTGTGCCAAATCCAGTGGTGCTGGAGGCGGCGACTGTGGAATCGCCCTTAGTTTTGACCCGGTTGAGACTCAGACCTTGATAGACCGCTGGAAGGAAAAGAATATTGAAGTCATTTACCAAGAAAGGATGGGAGATTCGTGAGCGAAAATCGAAAAGACCAGCATATTCGCTATGCTTTGGAGCAAAGCTCCTCCTATAATAGCTTTGATGAGATCGAGCTGATTCACCGATCCCTCCCCCTTGTGGATCTAGCGGAGATTGATTTGACAACCCATTTCGCAGGGCGTGATTGGGAGGTTCCTTTTTATATCAATGCCATGACAGGTGGGAGTAAACGGGCCAAAGAGATCAATCAAAAGTTGGCAGCAGTAGCCGAAGCCTGTGGGATTCTCTTTGTGACTGGCTCTTACAGCGCAGCACTGAAGGATCCGAACGATCAATCGTATGCGGTCAAAAAAGACCATCCTCATCTACTTTTAGCGACCAATATTGGCATCGATAAAGAGCCAGATTTGGGCTTGCGAACAGTGGAAGAGCTACAACCCCTCTTTCTTCAAGTCCATGTGAATCTGATGCAAGAGTTGCTCATGCCTGAAGGGGAGAGGATTTTCCATACTTGGAAAGACCATCTCAAGAGCTATGGGCAGAGCTTTCCTGTACCGGTAGTCCTGAAAGAAGTCGGCTTTGGTATGGATCCTAAAACAGTTCAGCTGGCACTAGAGGCTGGGATTAAAACAGTTGACATTTCTGGCCGTGGTGGCACTAGTTTTGCCTATATTGAGAATCGTCGTGGTGGCAATCGCGCTTATCTGGATGATTGGGGACAATCAACTGCTCAGTGTCTCTTACAGTTACAAGATCAGATAGATCAGGTTGAGATCCTCGCGAGTGGTGGCATCCGTCATCCCCTTGATATGGTCAAGGCCTTGGTCCTTGGAGCGCGTGGCGTAGGACTTTCCCGCGTTTTTCTTGAGATGGTAGAGACAAAGAGCATCGAAGAAGTGATTTCTATTGTCCAAGGATGGAAAGAAGACCTTAAATTACTCCTTTGTGCGCTCGGTTGTCAGAACCTGAAAGAGCTCAGAGAAGTCGACTATCTCCTCTATGGAAAATTATGGCAAGCTCAGCAACAGAGAAAATGAAGAAAAATCATTTTAGTAACTTTCCTTAGGTGAGTACGGAGGTTAGGTGAAATTATCCAGTGGATGATTTCAGCAATCCAGGAAGTTCCATGACTTAGTTTTGAACCTAAGGTTTCAAAACTCCCGAGTGCCTGA
>JBKXCY010000211.1:0-2707 GCA_046994005.1 Streptococcus sp. | reverse complement strand
GTGTCTTCTCAGAGTTGAAGAGCCACAAGATTTCTGCTGATGAAGTTCGTGCAATCAATCCAGTTGGGATCGTTCTTTCAGGCGGACCAAACTCTGTATACGAGGAAGGTTCTTTTGATATCGATCCTGAAATTTTTGAACTCGGTATTCCAATCCTAGGAATCTGTTACGGAATGCAATTGTTGACCCATAAATTGGGCGGGAAGGTCGTTCCTGCAGGTGATGCTGGTAACCGCGAATATGGTCAATCTGAATTGACTTTGACAGAGTCTTCTGCTCTTTTTGCCGGCACACCAGACAAACAATTGGTCTTGATGAGTCATGGAGATGCTGTTACAGAAATTCCGGCTGACTTTATCCGCACTGGTACTTCTGCTGACTGTCCATTTGCATCCATTGAAGATCCAGACAAGAAAATCTATGGAATCCAATTCCACCCTGAGGTTCGTCACTCTGTTCACGGTTATGACATCTTGCGTAACTTTGCCTTGAACATCTGTGGGGCTAAAGGTGACTGGACCATGGACAACTTCATTGACATGCAGATCAAAAAAATCCGTGAAACCGTCGGAGACAAACGTGTCCTTCTTGGTCTTTCAGGTGGTGTTGACTCTTCTGTTGTTGGGGTTCTCCTTCAAAAAGCTATCGGCGATCAATTGATCTGTATCTTTGTAGACCACGGTCTTCTTCGTAAAGGCGAAGCCGATCAAGTGATGGAAATGCTTGGTGGCAAGTTTGGTTTGAACATCGTCAAAGCAGATGCTGCCAAACGTTTCTTAGACAAATTGGCTGGCGTATCTGATCCAGAACAAAAACGGAAGATCATCGGGAACGAGTTTGTTTATGTCTTTGATGACGAAGCAAGCAAACTCAAAGATGTGAAATTCTTGGCGCAAGGAACTCTCTACACTGACGTGATCGAGTCTGGTACGGATACTGCTCAAACCATCAAGTCTCACCACAATGTGGGTGGACTTCCAGAAGATATGCAATTTGAACTGGTCGAGCCACTGAACACTCTTTATAAAGATGAAGTTCGTGCGCTTGGTACTGAGCTTGGTATGCCAGACCACATCGTATGGCGCCAACCATTCCCAGGACCAGGTCTTGCCATCCGTGTTATGGGAGAAATCACTGAAGAAAAACTCGAAACCGTTCGTGAATCAGACGCTATCTTGCGTGAAGAAATCGCTAAAGCTGGTCTTGACCGGGATATCTGGCAATACTTCACTGTTAACACAGGCGTTCGTTCTGTTGGGGTTATGGGAGACGGCCGTACCTACGACTACACTATTGCCATTCGTGCTATCACTTCTATCGACGGAATGACAGCTGACTTTGCGAAGATTCCATGGGAAGTCCTCCAAAAAATCTCAGTTCGTATCGTAAACGAAGTTGACCACGTCAACCGCATCGTCTACGATATCACAAGTAAACCACCTGCAACTGTAGAGTGGGAATGACATAAGCAAATATGTCGCTGCTATAAAACCATCGAAAACAGTGGGTTTTAGCGATTAAATGGTGCAAAACACTCTTGAGTGATACTATTTTGATACTAAAAGGTTGAAATAGTACGTTCAAAAGGAAGTTATTGAATGTAGCTGAATTGTTTAAAAAGCCTTCCACTGATATGGTGGAAGGCTTTTGTGGAAATAGTGTAAAAGGGAAACTGGGCAGATCAGATGGACAATAAATATATCAAAATAAATATCTTTCCAATTATTACTGAAGTACTGTTTGTACTAGCATGCTTGCTATTTCAAGGATATTATATATACATCAATTTTTTGTTTTATATAATTTTAGCAATATTTTTCTGGTTAGGAAAAGATTTTTTAATCAAAGAGTGGATAGCTTCTATAAAAGGGGGGATTGCTTTTTGGAAACAGGTTATATTGACGACATTATTCTTTTGTCTTGCTTTCGTATTTACAAATATCTTAGAAAATAT
Organism: Streptococcus sp.; assembly: GCA_046994005.1. GTDB lineage: Bacteria > Bacillota > Bacilli > Lactobacillales > Streptococcaceae > Streptococcus. The sequence continues at coordinate 753 of JBKXCY010000211.1, read as the reverse complement.
GTTCCCATATCTTAGTACGGAAATGATTCATTTGAAAGCGGATAATTGGTTAAAACTTATTCTATTTGCAGCATCTACAATAATACTGCCACCAATCGTAGAAGAGGTGTTTTATAGAAAGAACCTTATATCTTTTAAAAATGGGAAAATGTTAATTTTGACAACCTTGTTTAGCATGTTTGCATATGCTTTAGAACACACATTTTCAATTTGGGGAGTTTTCTTATGCATGATATGGGCTTTGCCCTTAAGCATATCTTACATTAAAACCAAAAACATCTATGTTACAATGACGTCACATTTTATATGTAATTTTGTTATAAACGGAATTGCTGTTGTTAAAATATGTGATTATCTATTGAATTGATTATCTGCACAAAACAATATTTACATTGTTAAAGCACATAACTTTAAGATTGTAAAATCTTTCAGCTATGTGCTTTTTCTGTGCCTATTTTATATTCGGTGGAATTTTGGCTCCAATGCTACTTTTATAGAACTTTAGATCGCTTTCCCAAAAAGGAATGTAATCTTTTTCAGGTTGTCAGGAGTGCTCTATTTTTTTTAATTTATCCAACCAAACCACTAAAGAATTTGACAATGGCGTTCCAGATGGCTCCGAAGAAGCCAGCAATGGCGTTCCACGCATTTGTGAAGAAGTCGCCACTATCTTTTAAAATGGCATTTGTATCAAAATTGAGATTGATATTGTTAAAGGTATCGCCTGCCTTATCTACGATACTATCTTTCAGA
>JBKXCY010000210.1:682-2732 GCA_046994005.1 Streptococcus sp. | reverse complement strand
GACGACGAAATCGAATTCTAACGAATTACCGATTTCTGTCCCACTCTCTATTTTTTTATTCTTGAGGATCTTTAGGCAGTTCCATACGGAAGCGTAAGCCCATAGCCGTTTTATCAAATTGATAGGCCAGTTCTTCATGGTCTAGCAAGTGTTGGACCACGAAGAGTCCCAAGCCACCTTCCTTCTTCTGGCGGCTAGCGGTCATTGGCATCTCAGCGGTCTCTACCATTTCTTGACTGGTATTTTCAACAGCCAAGTGCGTCCCTTCTTCTTCGAGACGGAGCTGGATCTCTCCACCGGCATCCGAATGCTTGACGGCATTACTAATGACATTTGAGAGGACCAATTTCAGAATGGCTGGGTCCATATAAACTGCTTTGTCAGGGATTTGATTGTCAATCGTGAGCGCGCGGGATTGAGCCAAGACCTTGTACTGGTCGAGGATCTGCTCTAAGACCTGATCCAGCTGGATCCACTCCTTGTCTCCAGCCAATTCTTGGACAGAGGACAGAGATAGGATTTCCAGGACAATCTGGTTCATCTCATCGACGATATCGAGGGAGACCGACAGATAGCGGTCCCGATCCTTGTAGCGGCCGATCTTATCCCGCATATTTTCTAGGATAATCTTCAAGCTGGCCAGAGGCGTCTTGAGCTCATGCGAAGCCCCACGTAGGAATTCCACCTTCATCTGCTCCAACTTCAGATTTTCCTGTTTCTGCTGCTCTAGATTGTCGATCACCTCTAAAAGATGGTGATAGAGATCGTTAATCTGTTGCTTGAGGACGCCGATCTCATCCTGCGAATGGATGGGAAGACTGGCTGTCCGATCCAGCCGCTTCATCCGCTTGGTCATCTGCTTGATTTCAAGGATCGGAGCGGAAATCATGCGGGCATAGAGATAGGAGGCAATCAGCGATAGAACAAAGGAAGCAAGGAGACTATAGGGAAGAAAGCCCAGACTGATGTCCCGCGCTTCCTTTTGCGAATCGACGGTCGCTAAGAATTGCAGGGTTAAGTCCTTCCCTTCCTTGGTCTGAATCTTTCGCTCTTCAATGACCAGCGAATTATTCTGGCTATCAGGGTTCACGAGCAGGTCATCCTTGACCTCTAGGGCATTTTGTTTTTCCTTGCCCTTAATCGAAACCTTGATATCATTGGTCTTGGAATAAAGGTCGATGACCGACTCAATGGTCCCTTCTTCCTGACCCTGGAAACTCTTGGCCAGTGCTTGCGATTTCTTCAAAATCGTCTGGCGCTGGGACTCGATATAGGTCGATGGAAAAATAAAGTAAACCGAAGCATGGAGAAGGATAACTAAGCTACTAAAAAGGGCAAAGGTGATCAGAAAGATTTTTGCAAAGATACTCCGTTTGGTCATGGTCTCTCCAATTTATAGCCGACATTGCGTACCGTAACGATACAGTCCAGCTCCAGTTTTTTTCGTAGTTCCTTGATATAGACATCGATCACCCGGTCGAAAGGAATCTCCTCCGTCTCCTTCCAGACGGCATCGAGGATCTGAGAGCGGGTCCGGGCCTTGCCCTCATGCTGGAGCAAGTATTCCAAGATTTCCAACTCCTTGGCATTCATGGAAATGGCTTGGCCTGCTAGGCTGGCTGTGTAGCTCTCAAAATCTACCCGTGCCTCTCCATAGGTGAAGACCCGGGAAGGCTGGAGCTTTTTAAAAATAGCTTCGATACGGACCTTCAAGAGGGACAAGGAGAAGGGTTTTTCCAGGTAGCCATCTGCCAACTCTCCAAAGGCTGTCAACTTATAGTCCTCGTCATGGAAGGCCGTCAGCATCAGGACAGGGACTGAGCTAGTCTTTCGGATGGTCTTGAGTACTTCCAAGCCATTGAGGATAGGGAGCTGGATATCCAGCAAGACCAGATCTGGCGCCTCTCTGTGAAAGAGGTCCAGGGCCTCCTGTCCATCGCCTGCTTCAAAGACCTCATAGTCACATTCCATGAGATAGTCGCTCATCCCTTCTCGAATCAGGACTTCATCTTCTACGATTAGTATCTTCATACACTTTCCTTTTTATCTA
>JBKXCY010000210.1:0-672 GCA_046994005.1 Streptococcus sp. | reverse complement strand
AATCAGGACTTCATCTTCTACGATTAGTATCTTCATACACTTTCCTTTTTATCTAAGAAACTTCTACCTCCTATTATACCCTATTTCTATTTTAGGAAACAATCTCTTATTCGACATCCACCAAAAGTTCCTTTGGTTTCTTATGCAAGAGCCATTGTGAAGAAAGGATGGATACGAGAATCAAGAGGAGCCCACCGACCAAAACAATCACCAGCAATTGGTTCGGTTGGATGTCCATATGGATATCTGTTAGGGTCTTACTGAAGCTTTCCGCCTCAGCTCCTCCACCAAGGTTGGCTGCAGAGGATTCTTGAGCCATTTGTTTGGCAATGCCACTGGTGACGTTTTTGAGCACCGTATCTCCCACTGCTTTGGCAAGAAGACCTGCGACTCCATAGGAGAGGAGGAAGGCTGGAATGGAAATCATGACCAATTCTGCCACAAATTGCCCTGCAATCTGTACCTTAGAAAGGCCTAAAGCCAGCAAGATACCCACTTCTCTGCGACGGGCATTGAGCCACAAGACAAGGAGAAGGGTGAGAAGCAAGCTAGCAAAGATGAGACTGCCGATAAACAAGTAGTCCGCCACTTGGAACATGCTGCTGATGGATTTTTGCAAGGCTGGGTAGTTGGAAGAGCTCTTGACTAGGTCATAGAGGTTCCAGTCAATGT
>JBKXCY010000209.1:0-2757 GCA_046994005.1 Streptococcus sp. | reverse complement strand
ATCCCGCTCTTGTCCAGTTGTTTGCGAAAGGCGTCTGCTGCAGCTTGTCCAGCAGATTGGGTGATGACAACGGATCCAACATAGATGCCGAGTTCATTGAATTTGTCGATCAAGCGCAGTACTTCTTGGTCATAAGAAATTCCTAGATCTCCACGGGCTTTTGAGTGCTCAATATTGTTGGCATTGATGGCAATGACAATCTCCACCTGGTCGCGCAATTCTTGGAGCAGCTTGATCTTATTGTCTGGTTCGTATCCAGGGAGGACACGAGCAGCGTGGAAGTCTTCTAACATCTTACCACCAAATTCAAGGTAGAGCTTGCCATCGAATTGATTGATCCGCTCAATAATGTGGTCACGTTGCAAGTTCAAATACTTTTCAGAACTAAAAGCTTGTTTTTTCATGTAAAACTCCTGTATATAAGGGAAGGGTCTGTCACACAAATCCAAGGATGAGTGTTCCGTTTCCTACCATTTCATTCTTTCATATTATATCAGAAAACAGATGGAAGATAAAATATTCTAAGATACTTTCCTAAGGGGAGTGCGGATGCCAAGGGACTCAATGGTGACTCACGCTGGAAAGTTTCAAAGAGAACCTTGTTTTCCCTCTAAAAAAGCCCCTTACGGGGCTTCAGATCGATGCTACTTAATAGTGTTTGATCAAATCAACTGTTGAGCGATCCAATTTCTTAACCAAGGCTTGCAAGAAGGCTTGGGCTTGCAAGAAATCATCCATAGCATAGAGGGTTTGGTGAGAGTGAATGTAGCGGGCACAGACACCGATGGTAGTGGATGGCACTCCACCATTCTTCAAGTGTGCGGCACCAGCGTCGGTTCCACCCTTACCACAGTAATATTGGTATTTGATGCCGGCTTCTTCAGCAGTTGTGAGTAAGAAATCTTTCATATTAGGCAAAAGGATATGACCAGGATCATAGAATCGGATCAGGGTTCCTTCGCCAATCGCACCTTGGCCTCCAAAGATATCAGCAGCTGGGGAACAATCGACAGCAAGGAAGACTTCCGGATCAAATTTCGTTGTAGAGGTATGGGCACCACGAAGTCCCACTTCTTCTTGAACATTGGCTCCGACATAGAGTTCATTGTTCAAGTCTTGACCAGAGAGGTTCTTGGCCAATTCGCTGACCATCAAGACGCCGTAGCGGTTATCCCATGCTTTAGAGATCACATTTTTACCATTTGCTGTGAGAATAGCAGAGCTGTCTGGCACCAAGGTGTCCCCAGGATGGACGCCATAGCTTTCAGCCTCAGCTTGGTTGCTAAATCCAGCATCAAAGACAATGTCCCCAATAGCAGGAACGGTTGGACCGCCCGCACCACGTGTCAAATGTGGAGGGACAGATCCAGAAATAGCAGGGTATTCACGGCCATCGCGTGTCAAGAGTTTGAAACGTTGGCTGCTCACCACCATCGGGTTCCAACCCCCAATTGGCACCACGCGGAAAGTCCCGTCAGCTTTGATTTCGCTGATCATAAAACCAACTTCATCCATGTGGGCAGCGACTTGGACGCGAGGGGCATCACTCGCTGTTGAGTGTTTGACCCCAAAGATTCCACCGAGACCATCGGTCACGATCTCATCCACATGAGGGGTCAATTGTTGGCGCAAATAGTCCCGTACAGGAGCTTCATGACCTGAGATGGCAGGGATTTCAGTTACTTCTTTGATTTTAGAAAATAAATCAGTCATAGGTTACCTTCTTTCTGATGCTATTTTATCACTTTTTCTACAAGGATGGTAGCGTTATTATGGAAATCAGTCTCTAAAAGCGGAGGGAGAGATCCAGCCTAGACCGTTGTCCCTCTGCTTATTTTGTGTTACAATAGGCACTATGAAAGCTAAAAAAATTATTTTGTCTAGTCTGGCTGTAGCAAGTGCAGGAGCCCTTGCGGCCGGTGTTTATAAAATTGCAAAAGATCAAAAGCGTCTTCGTACCCAAGAAGAATTGGTAGCAGAAGTACGGGAGCAAATGGAAGCCATGGGGACGATTGCGACTCTGTATGTGGAACTCTACGAGTCTAGTGAAGAGCGCTTAGTAGGAGGCGTCATTTTTGAAGATGAGCGCCATTACCGCTTTGTCTATGAGGACGGTCTCTTGCATTACGAAGAGGAAAAATTATGATTACACCAAATTCTCTAGAAGAAATTGCTTCATACGTAGAGCAAGATGGCAAGAAAGTCTTTGTCTTTTCAGCAGATTGGTGTGGGGATTGTCGTTACCTCAAGCCTTTTTTGCCGGAGATTGAGACTGAAAATCCTGAATTTACCTTTATCTTGATTGACCGAGATGCCTATATGGATCTGGCGAAAGTCTGGGATGTTTATGGGATCCCTAGTTTGGTGGTTCTGGAAAAGGATAAGGAAATCGGTCGGTTTGTCAATCGAGATCGGAAAACCAAAGCGCAGATTACAGCATTCTTAGCAGGATTAAAATAGGAGAAAATCATGATTGTAACATACAACAAAGAACAAGTCGGCGATGTCTTGATGCTGACCTTGAAAAATAGTGGAGATGCAAAGCTCGCGGTGGAGAGAAAAGGAAAAGTGGCTCGTGTTTTCCGTGAGGACAAGCAAGAAACCGTTGCCTGGAATATCTTTGATGCCTCATCTTTCTTCGCCATCGAAGGCAAGGGCCAAGTCTTTTTGACAGATGAGCAAGTGGATCGTTTGAACCAAGAATTGGAAAAAGAAGGCTTCGCAGAACGTTTGGTCAATGATCGGGAACCAAAATTT
>JBKXCY010000208.1:0-2760 GCA_046994005.1 Streptococcus sp. | reverse complement strand
TGGTAGAAGGCCTCGATTTCAGGATTCAATTGCGCAAGAGCACGAAGTTCATCCATGCTTCCGCAAAGAACCACACCTGGTTTGTTGCGGTTACGTTCTTTAGCTTCGAATTTACGTTCCAAGCCAGCCTTATCACTGGTCATGATGATATAGCCAACTTTGGTAGGGCAGACGATACAGCCACCCTCTCCTTTAAGAATATCAAATCCTTCTTGTGAAAGTTGTCCGTCCCATTGAATGTGTTTTGTCATAAGTCTCTTTCCTTTTCTATTCTTTTTAGTATTGTATCAAAAAATAGTCTCAAATTCAATATATTTTCAGAAAATTCGCAATTCGGTATACAATTTTATCATTGCCAGTAAGCTGGCCGGTTCTTCTCATAAACTGCGATCAAGTCTTCATACTGAAGCGTAATCCCGATATCATCCAAACCATTGAGCAATTTGTGCTTCCAATCTTGATCGATCTCAAAGCGAAACTCTCCAACAGGCGAGATGATCTTCTGCTCTTCCAAATCTACCGTCACTGGATCTGTCGGCTTCAAACTTGCCAATTTTTGACGAACCTCTAGCGGTTGGACAATCGGTAGCATGCCATTATTGAGCTCATTATTGTAATGGATATCTCCGAAGGATCCGGCGATAACGACTTTAAAGCCATAATCGGCTAAAGCCCAGGCTGCGTGCTCCCGAGAGGAACCAGCCCCAAAATTGTCACCAGTGATCAAAATGGTCGCCTTGCGATATTCTGGCTTGTTAAAGATAAAATCTGGATCCTCAGTATACTGGTCATCCAAATAGCGCCAAGCATACATGAGGTATTTCCCAAAGCCTTTTTTATCAATCAACTTTAAGAATTGCTTGGGGAGGATTTGGTCGGTATCAATATTATCGTTCATCAAGGGAACCGTTGTCCCTGTATAAATGGTAAATTTCTCCATGCTTACTCCTTTTACTCGACTTCTGGCATTTGGCGCACATCGACAAAGCGACCAGCGATTGCTGCTGCAGCGGCCATTGCTGGGCTACAGAGATGGGTTTTAGCCCCAAATCCTTGGCGGTCTTCAAAGTTCCGGTTGCTAGTAGAGGCACAGTGGACTCCATCCGGCACCTTGTCCGGATTCATTCCTAGACACATGGAGCATCCTGGATCACGCCATTCAAAGCCCGCATCCATGAAGATCTTGTCTAAGCCTAATTTTTCGGCGGCTTGCTTTACCGGACGAGATCCAGGTACCACAATAGCAGTTAAGTTTGGCGCAATTTTTTTGCCTTTCACAAACTTGGCTGCCAACTCCAAATCGCTGAGACGCGCATTGGTACAAGAACCGATAAAGATATAGCCTAGTTCAATGTCTGCTGGTTTTTGGCCAGGTTCTAGATCCATATAATGATAAGCCCGTTCATCATTCATGTCGCGAATCTCTGGAAAAGGAGTCTCGAAGTCCACTCCCATAGAAGGATTGGTCCCCCAAGTCACCATCGGAGCAAGATCAGATACATCCATACGGATGACCCTATCATAAACAGCATCGTCATCACTAACCAGAGTCTTCCAATCAGCTACTGCGGCCTCAAAATCATCTGGCACACATTCACGTCCTCGGAGGTAGTCAAAGGTCGTCTCATCTGGATTCATGATCCCCATTTTGGACCCAAACTCGATCGACATGTTACAGATAGTCATGCGTTCTTCCATGGTCAAGCGATCAATTGCTTCTCCCCGATACTCTACAACGTAGCCAACTCCACAAGCAACACCGTAGCGCGCGATCAAAGCTAGGATGTAATCCTTTGAATAGATCCCTTTTTGTGGGGTTCCGGTAAATTCAACCAACATTTTCTTTGGTTTGACTTGCCAGATGGTTTGGGTGGCAAAGACATGCTCCACTTCACTGGTTCCAATCCCAAAAGCAATGGCACCAAAGGCTCCGTGAGTTGCGGTATGGCTGTCTCCACAGACAATAAATTTTCCAGGCTGGGTCCGACCGGTTTCAGGGCCCACCATATGAACGATTCCTTGCTTAGCAGAACCATGGGCAGCATGATCAATCCCAAAGTCCACCACATTCTCAGCTAATTTATCAATCTGGGCTTTTGAAATCACATCTCGAATATCAAAAATATTGACCGTTGGAACATTGTGATCAAAGGTTCCAAAGGTTAAATCGGGTCGTCGAACCTTGCGACCTGCATCCCGTAATCCTTGAAAGGCTTGCGGACTCGTCACTTCGTGGATATAGTGTTGGTCCACATACATGAGTTGGGGTTGCCCTTCCACTCCTGTAATCACGTGGCGGTCCCAAAGTTTATCAAAGATAGATTTTCCACTCATCATCTTTCTCCATTTATCTTCTTGTTAGGAAATCCATTGAAGGATTAGAAAGAGGGCACCTGCTAAAAGAAGGCTACTGCCCCACCAGCTAGCTTGAAAATACCATTTCCGCACCTTGTGGTGAAAGAGATATCCACCTAGTAGAGCTCCGAATCCACCAAGCATCCAGCTCTCGAGTAACAGGACCTTTTCAGGAATCCGCCACCTCTTTTGGATAGCTTTTCGTTTATCTAAACCATAGGTCAGAAATACGATACTATTCCAAATAGCAATAACAACTAAACAGCGATCTCTCCAAGTCATCTTAGAGATTCCCAATAATGGCTGCAGTCATCTCAGCAGTAGAAGCCTGACCACCTAGATCCCGTGTCAAGATTCCTTGATTCAAGGTTTGATTGACGGCTTCTTCGATCATTTCTGCACCTG
>JBKXCY010000207.1:0-2786 GCA_046994005.1 Streptococcus sp. | reverse complement strand
TCCCTATCCCTAATGATAAGGTGGCTAGAAGTACCCTCAGTCCGTAGGGCAGCCTTTGGAGTCGTACTTTCATTGGATTAGAGTTCAGCAAGAATCGCTTTTAGCAATCCTTTGAAGTCGCCTTTGACGCGCTCTGTCACTTCTACTACTTCTTCGTGGTTGAGCTCTTCTTGGAAACCAGCCGCAAAGTTGGTAATACATGAAATACCAAGAACCTTCAAACCAGAGTGTGCTGCAATGATGACTTCCGGAACGGTTGACATTCCGACAGCATCTGCGCCAAGTGTCTTAAACGCACGGATTTCAGCTGGAGTTTCATAAGTTGGACCAGTCACACCGATATAAACCCCATCATCCAATTTGATACCCAATTTGTCTGCTACTTTATGAGCAGTCTCACGATATTCTGGAGTGTAGGCTTTTGACATATCTGGGAAACGTGGACCAAAGTCATCCAAGTTTTCACCGATCAATGGGTTTTGACCAGTCATATTGATGTGGTCTGTGATAGCCATCAAAGTACCAGGACCAAAGCCTATACCACCGGCAGCGTTGGTGACAAGAACTCCTTCACAGCCCAAAACTTTCATGACACGAACTGGGAAAGTCACCACTTCTAGTGGATTTCCTTCGTAGAAATGGAAACGTCCTTGAAGGGCCAAAACCTTACGTCCAGCAAGATCACCATAAACCAATTTACCAGCATGGCCGACAACCGTTGAACGACCCCAGTTTGGAATGTCAGAGTAGTCTACTACGACGGCATTTTCGATTTCTTCAGCCAGTTCTCCAAGACCTGATCCAAGGATCAAGCCAAACTCAGGTGCTTCCATACCTTTGCTTTTCAAAAAAGCAGCTGTTTCATTGATTTTTGCTAATAATGTCATTGCATATCTCCTTTATGATTTCCTTAAAAATTGGCCAATTTTGTCAAATGTATTGGCATTGCGAATGGTCAACAGACGGTAATCCGGCATCTTGAGGACTTGTCTGTGGTAAGCTGTCTTTGTATAGGTCTCTTCTGAGTATTTACCCCAGTAAATCCCAAGGCTTCCACGATGGATGATTTCATCACCGAGCGAAAAAGAGGAGACCAGCTCCCAGACAGCATCCTGATCGAGGCCTTCTGTGTAAAAGAGAACATCCTTGCGGGCCAGATCCTCCTGCCACCAGGCTGGTAGAGCAGCGAGATCTTGCGCATAGTCCTCAGCTGAAAAGAGAGAAAAAGACTGGATAAAGGGATAGTGATCAAGAAAGAAATGTCCCAGCAAATCCACCAATTCTTCTTTAGAACCAGCAGATTCAAAGAAGATATTGCCACTATTGATGTAGGTCTCTACACCATCCAGCCCGATCGTTTGAAGCTCCTCTCGAAGCTCTGCCATTACGACCTTGTTTTTCCCGCCAACATTGATCCCTCTTACGAGGAGAGCGAAGCGTGTCATCTTAGTTCAATTTGTCTAAGAAGCTTTCACCGATCATGGCTTTTTCAACACCAAAGTTATCTGCAATTGTCGCAGAGATATCAGAGAAATGTCCGACTGGAATCACACCATTGCCCTTGAAGGATGGGCTATAAGCCAAGAATGGGATGTATTCACGAGTATGGTCTGTACCAGCGTAGGTTGGGTCATTCCCGTGGTCTGCAGTGATCATCAAGAGGTCATCTTCACGCATCGCAGCAATGATTTCTGGCAAGCGTTCGTCAAATTCGTGCAAGCAATCGCGGTAGCCGTGAGCATTGCGACGGTGGCCGTAAAGAGCATCAAAGTCTACCAAGTTGGTAAATGAGAACCCTTCTTGGAACTCAGGAAGTCCCATGGTCTTAATCAAGGTATCCATACCGTGGCTATTTGATTTGTTGTGGCCCATATCGTGGTTGATACCAGCTCCGTTGAAGATATCGTTGATCTTACCAACTGCATAGGTATCAATACCCGCTTCGTTCAACTTGTCCAAAACAGTTGGCGCAAATGGTGAAACAGCTAAGTCACGACGGTTGGCTGTCCGTGTGAAGTTGCCTGGTTCCCCAACATAAGGACGAGCAATGATTCGACCAAGAAGAGCTGGACGTTCCAACGTAATGGAACGAGCGTATTCACAGATACGGTAGAGTTCATCCAAAGGAATGATGTCTTCGTGAGCTGCGATTTGAAGGACAGGGTCTGCTGATGTATAAATGATCAACTCACCCGTTTCCATTTGACGTGGTCCAAAGTCATCGATAACCGCTGTACCAGAATAAGGTTTGTTGGCTTCACGGATGACCTTACGTCCTGAGAATTCTTCAATTTTAGTCAAAATTTCTTCAGGGAAACCATTCCAGAAAGTATCAAACGGTTCTGTAATGTTGAGCCCCATGATTTCCCAGTGACCAGTCATGGTGTCTTTCCCAAGAGAGACTTCTTGCAATTTTGTCGCATAACCAGTTGGGTTGCTTTCAGCTGGCACCGTCTTCAATGGTACTTCACGAGGAATATTTCCAAGACCGATTTTCGCCATGTATGGTACATTCAAACCGACGGTTTTAGAGATGTGGCCCAATGTATCAGATGCGCCATCTGGAACTCCTGCATTGACAAAGTTATTGGCATCTGGTGCAGCACCGATCCCAACTGAATCCAGCACAACTAAGTGCATGCGTTTAAATTTTGACATATACTGCCTCTTTCCTTTATTAAACTAGCTATATTATACCATATCCCTATAAGAAGAGAGCCGTTATTTGATCCGAGGCTGGGACAAAAGTCCTAGCCTCTCAATTGTTTTTGGATTGTCGAGCAAGA
>JBKXCY010000206.1:0-2802 GCA_046994005.1 Streptococcus sp. | reverse complement strand
TGGTCAAGGAGCGTTTAGTGGATGATCGGGAAAAATCCGTTGAGTTGCGTCTAGATGAGCAAGCACAGGCTATTATTTCTGGAACAGCCGCACAGGAACAGGATTTTGATACCGAATTTTTAGATTATATTTTAGCAGTCAAGGTCGTTGATGGAGTTGAGGAAGCGACGGACCATATTGAAGCTCATAGCACCCATCATTCGGATGCTATTGTGACTGAAAATCCTGAGACAGCCGCTTATTTCACCAAGCAAGTAGATTCAGCAGCGGTTTATGTCAATGCTTCTACACGCTTTACAGATGGAGGTCAATTTGGTCTAGGTTGTGAAATGGGGATCTCGACCCAAAAACTCCATGCGCGTGGACCAATGGGACTCCGGGAAATGACCAGTTACAAGTATATCGTCAGTGGAAATGGTCAAGTGAGGTAAAAAATGAAAGTAGCATTTATTGGACTAGGAAACATGGGAGCTAGTTTAGCCAAAGCAGTCGCAAAAGAAGTGGATGCGCAAGACCTGCTCTTGGTCAATCGTTCTCCTCAAAAGGTGCAAGAGTTTATCAGCCAGTATGGGGGAACGGCGTCTGATCTTGAACAAGTCTTTCAAGAGGCTGAAGTGATTTTTTTAGGGGTCAAACCCTATCAGATTTGCCCTCTCCTAGAGGAGTATCAGGGCATCTTAGCCCAACGCTCCAATCTCTTACTGGTTTCCATGGCTGCAGGCCTGGAACTAGAAAAGATGGCTGACGTGATCCAGAACGACCAGCTAGGGCTCATTCGCATCATGCCCAATACGCCTGTGGCCATTGGTCAAGGTGTTATCAGTCTAGCCCGCTCTCAAGCAGTGACAGACCAGCAAGTAGCTAAAGTAAACCAGCTCTTAGCAGGAGCAGGGGCTCTCTATGAAATTGAAGAAAAATTGATGGATCCTGCAACGGCTGTCGCAGGCTGTGGTCCAGCCTTTGTCTATCAGATGATTGAAGCCATGGCAGATGCAGGAGTAGGATTAGGACTTAAACGAGAGCAAGCCTTGCAGATGGCTGCACAGACCTTCCAAGGCGCTAGTCAAATGGTCCTAGAGACAGGTGAGCACCCAGCCCGCTTGCGAGATGCAGTTTGTAGCCCGGGTGGCTCTACCATCGCAGGTGTCAACCGCTTAGAACAAGTCGGCCTACGGGGCGACATCATTGCAGGAGTGGAAGCAGCCTACAAACGCACCCAAGAAATGGGACAAGATGCAGGGAAGAATTAGAAAAAAGATTGGTTTTTGCCAATCTTTCAAATTGAAGACAAAGTCCTCTTAGAAACTTTCCTTAGGTGAGAACGAACGTCAGCGAACTTCTTCGAAGTTCCATGACTAATTATTGAGCCTAAGGTCTCAATAATTCCGAGTGCCTGAAACTATTACGTTTCAGGCACTTTTCTCACGGCGGAAAAGTTTCAATAGAGGCTTGGATAACTCTGGATTTGTTAGATTTGTATAATAGAACATTTTTTCTTCGTTCTACAAGATTGGTTTTTTGGCCAATCTTTTTTACGTTAGAGCGACTCTATTTCTACCAAACCATTTTCAGTCAGACGATAGATTTTTTGGCAGACTTCCTTGAGGAAGGTCCGATCGTGGGATACTGTAACCATTCCGCCTGGGTAGTCTGCGAATAGGCGACGAATTTCTGGTTGGGAAGTGGGGGAAAAATTGCGAGTAGGCTCGTCCAAGAGCAGAAACTGGGGACTTGTGAGTACTAATTGAAGGAGAAAGAGTTTGCCTTGCTGGCCACCAGAAAGTTCAGAGATAGGATGGTGCATTTCAGAATAAGTAAAGTTGAGGGAGGCTAAATGCAATTGAATGGTGTTGATTTCTTCGCGATCGCCTGAATGCTGTAGAAATTGAACCGGTGTCTGAGTCAAAGGAAGGCGTTCAGTGTAATCTTGAGGCATATAGGCAGTGCGAATACTTTCATTCTTCCGTAAGATCTCCCAGATCATTTTTAGAAAAGTGGATTTCCCTACACCGTTGGAACCGATAATCCCTATTTTATCCTGTCCTAGAAGAGTAAGAGAGAGGTTCTTGACCAGGACACGGTCACCAATTGCGAGCTCTTCCTGATCTAAGAGAAGGACTCGTTTTTGAGGAGACAAGGGAGTGAGGGGAGGGAAATGCAGATTGATGATTTCCTCATCATAGGGTTGGGAAGTCATGGATTGGAATTCTCGCTCGTAGCGCTTTTCTTGTGAGAGGAGGGACTTCATTTTCTTTGCTAGGAGACGTCCGGCAGTGCTATCCTTGGTGTTTCGTAAGGATGTTTCGACTTGCTGACGGACGCGACGGTGCTTCTCCATTGTTTTTTGGTAGGCTCGTTGATCGTTGGCCGCTTGCTGGGACTGTTGCTTAAATTGTTGTTCCCTCTGACTACTGTAGTCTTGATAGCCTAGGTGCTCCACGATCGTTTCAGCCTCCTTGCGGTGTTTGATCTGTCTGAGGTGAATGATGGTATCCGCCGTCTGAGTCAAAAAATCTTCATGATGGGAAATAAATATGATGGTTTGGGGGCTCGTTTGGATCATCTGCTGGAGCCAGTCCAAGGTCTCCAAATCCAGATCGTTTGAAGGTTCATCTAAAAATAGCAATTCATGAGGACAACAAAGTTCGTGAAGCAGTTGAACTTTGAGGGCTTCTCCTCCAGATAGACTTCCGATAGCTTGGTCGCTTGCAAATCGGTCGCTATTAAATTGCAATTGATCAGCCAGTCTGTAGAGGCTGGCATAGTCTAGCTCGTCCTCTCCAAAAAAATATTCTTCCAAGG
>JBKXCY010000205.1:0-2851 GCA_046994005.1 Streptococcus sp. | reverse complement strand
GTTTTCTTCGGATACAATCAAATGATCCAATAGGGTCAACCCCATTACTTCACAGGCCTCTAAGACTCGCTGAGTGACTTCATCATCATTTTTACTGGGGAACACAGCACCAGATGGATGATTGTGAGCCAAGATAATGGAGGTTGCCATGTGCTTCAGTGCATAATGCAGGATTTCACGCGGCTCCGCGATACTTCGATTCACTGTTCCAATAAAGATCGTCTGTTGATGAATAATTTCATTTTGGGTATTCAAATAAAGGGCAACTAGGTGCTCCTGCTTTTTATGGCCAATTTCCTGTTGAATTTTATGGGCCAATTTCTGACTACTCATGATTTGTTCGGAACTCATTAGTTCATCTTTATGAATCCTTCGTCCAAACTCAATAACAGCCTGAAGTTCGATGGCCTTCACTCGCCCAATGCCAGAGATTTCCTGTAGCTCCTCTAGGGTTAATTGCCCTAACTCCTTTAAACTATTTACCGAGCTCAAAAGACCTTGTGCAATCTCATAAACGCTTTTTTGCTTGTTACCTGTCCGTAAGAGAATGGATAACAATTCCTGATGACTTAGCTTATCCACCCCTTCAGAAACTAAGCGCTCCCTAGGAAGCAAAGATGGTTCAATAAATGATATGTCGTACATAATTTCCTCCTCACTTATTAATTCGTAATAAATTGAGAAAATAACGACCTTTCATTATTTACTGGCGATTTCTTGCTTCAAATCATCTAACACTAAGACTTCATCTTTATTAAAGCGGATCTGATAACCTGTTTGAACTTGTTCAAGCTCCTTTAAAAACTGTTGAATTTCACAGCGGATCAAGTACTCCTGACTCTGAGGAATGGCTTCTAAGGTTTGGTAGACTTGCTCTACTTCGTAGATTCCTTTCGTAATTAATCCATTTCGTGGAAAATCATTTATTAAGAGATTATAGAAATGATGCAAGAGATGATAAATTCGCTCTTTTGTCACTATTCTACCTCCTTATCATACTCTTTCTCCTCTTATTATATACCTATTTTCCCTCAATATTATGACAAATTCCTTACATTATATTACCAATCGCTTACAATTTTACAAGAATCCTTTAGTTATTTCATGCCATACTATAAAGAAAAAAGCCCCGGCATCTCTGCCTCGGGCTTTATTTCTTAAAGTTGCATTTGATTATAAGACTTGCTGAATGAATCCAGGATGTCCTTTGGAGCCTTGTCATAGTCAACAGAGGTTTCCAAGTTTCCTTTTACAATCGTACGGTAAGTCGCTGCAGCATCCTCACAGGTCACCAAGGTGATTTCATTAACACCTTCACGATCTTGAATGACATCTACACGGTCTGGAGTCACTGTCTCAACAGACGAGATGACATAAGTATAGATTTTTTCTTTGTCCGTGATGTAGATCTTCATACCAGCCTTGGCTTTCTCTAATGGTGAGAACAGCATGGCATTTGCTCCAGTAAGGCCAAATACGTGGTGACTAGCAAGAGAATAATTGCCTTGTCCCATGACTTGGTTTTCCTTCATAGTCCCTGCTCCATAGTAAAGGGCTACGTTTTCGAGTCCTTTAAAAATTGGAAGGTTCATGTTCAATTCAGGAATCGAAATCCCCCCAATTACAGGAAGTTTTTGAGCCTGCCATTGGGCATTGATCACGGCTTCCGTCGAGAGTGACTGGACATGTTGGAAATCAAAGCTCGTCTTCACTTCTTTGTTTTTATCAATAGTCTTTTTATCGACCTTGCTAACCTGGTATTGGTTGGTATGCCAAACCATGATCATATTGCGGATCGGAGCATTGAAAATTAAGAGAAGCGAGAGAATAATCAAAAGTGTTGCAACGATGTTGATAAGAGTATTACGTAAACTCTTTTTCTTTTTTCTTTTGCGTGACATGCTGTCCCCTTATCTATTCGTTTTCTTCCACTACTTCTTCATCTTTTTCATCAGGTTGTACAGTTGTAAAGGTCACAATTTTCGCATCCTGATCCAGTCTCATGACTTTCACACCCTGAGTCGAACGACCCGTTTGAGAAATGTCAGCCACACCTGTCCGGATCATAACTCCGGTATCGGTAATGATCATCAGATCTTCATCCCCTTTAACGGTTAAAAGACCAGCTAACGGACCATTTTTCTCTGTAATATTGGCTGTTTTGATTCCTTTACCACCACGGCCCTTGGTTGGGTATTCGCCAGCTATCGTCCGCTTACCATACCCTTTTTCAGTAATGACCAATACTTCGTCCTGGTCGGTAATAACACTTGCCCCAACAACCTTGTCTCCATCACGGAGATTCACACCACGTACACCTGTAGCAGAACGTCCCATATTCCGAACTACTGCCTCATTAAAGCGGACTGAATATCCATATTTGGTACCGATAATGACGTCAGTATTGCCATCTGTAAGGAAGACATTGATCAATTCATCCTCGTCCCGTAGGTTCAGAGCTTTCAGACCGTTCTGACGGATATTTGAAAATTCTGCTACGTTAGTGCGCTTGACTACACCTTGTCGCGTCGTAAAGAAGAGATAAGACTCATCACTGCGATCTTGCTCCACATTGATAATGGTTTGAATCGATTCACCTTCGTCCAATTTTAGGAGGTTGACAATTGGCAATCCCTTAGCTGTCCGTCCATATTCTGGAATCTCATAGCCTTTTAGACGATAGACACGCCCCTTATTGGTAAAGAAGAGCAAATGATCATGGGTGCTCGTAGAAACCAATTCACGAACAAAGTCATCGTCCTTCACACCGGTTCCTTGGACCCCACGTCCACCACGTTTTTGTGCAGTAAATTCAGCTTGGTCCAAACGTTTGATGTATCCTTTATTAGAA
>JBKXCY010000204.1:0-2910 GCA_046994005.1 Streptococcus sp. | reverse complement strand
AGAATTGGTCGGCAAGAAACTCCAAATCGTGGCTAACCTCAAACCACGGAAGATGATGAAGAAATATGTCAGCCAAGGTATGATTCTTTCCGCAGAACACGGAGATCAATTAACAGTTTTAACGGTTGATCCATCTGTACCAAATGGAAGCATCATTGGCTAAACATAGATAAATAAGCACTCCCGCGGGAGTGCTTTTCTTGTGTCGATATAGTTCCCATCATTGAGTTTTACAAGGATGGTAGATGAGTCCTATTAGTAATGGGTGTTAACGGAGACTTCCGCAGTGAGAAAAGAGTCTGAAACATTTTTGTTTCAGACTCTCGGAAGATTTGAGACAGTGGGCTCAAATCTAAGGTATGGAATCCCAAAGGGATTCGCTACCGTCCGTCCTCACCCAAGGAAAGTCTCCGAATATAGTTCCTATTCATCTGGCCGGTATTCCAGGATATCTCCGGGCTGGCAGTCGAGTTCTTTGCAGATGGCTTCAAGGGTGGTGAAGCGGATGGCTTTGGCCTTGCCGGTTTTGAGGATGGAGAGGTTAGCAGTCGTGATGCCGATTTTGTCGGCTAGCTCGTTGGATTTCATTTTCCGCTTGGCAAGCATGACATCTAGATTGACGATAATCATGGCACCCTCCTTAAATGGTTAGCTCATTTTCTTCAGCAATCTCAATACCTCTCTCTAAAATCTTGCCAGAGACCCAGACGATTGGAACGGCAAGGAGAAGCCCTGTGTTAAAGGTAAATTGGAAAGTGAAGGGAAGGAGATAAGCATTTCCACTGGTTTCAAGTGTGCCAGACATAAAGGACAAGACCAAGAGAATCTTCCAAGCTCGGTTGCAAAGATCAATGTTGGAGTGAGAAAAGATCTTTTCTTGGTAAAGATTTTGGAGGAAGCTGCGAATGGTGATGAGAAGGTAAATATAGATAGCGCTTGAGGCTAGTGGGAAGAGCAACTGCCAGAGAGGTTGCGGATGTTTGGGGAAGAGCTGGATGCCATTCACATCAAAGGACAAGCGTCCAGTTTGAATGAGATCTTTAAACACTCCCATCCGTGAAAGCAGGTGGACGACCAGTGCAGCCAGGGTCATAAAGCCACAGAAGTAAATGAAAGCCGTTAAGACTTCAATGACATTTTTTAAGGTTTTTGAGTTTTTCATCGCAAGCCTCCTTGAAGTTTATTTATTTTTCACTTATAGTATACTCCTTATAAAAAATTAGTCAATAAAAAAGTATCGAAAAACGATAAAAAAATAATGATAAACAAAATATTATTTTTGAGAAACAGGTATTTTCTACTCAAACTAGTCAGTTCAAACCTGGGAAACCACTACATAGAGGGGAATTTTACTATACTTTCGATTTAGGGTATACTAGTGTAAAGATCTTATTCCATGGAGGTAGTAAAATGAATCTTAAGTGGAAGAAAAAATACCTGGGGCCGATTTTGGGGCTGGTCGGAGCAGCTGTTCTGATCGGAGGAGTCTATCTCTACTCTAGTTCCAACATCCAACCAGACCATCAAAAGGAATTTAAGCAGACCAGCAAGAAGGTCACTAAGCCAAAGGAAAAAGCCATTGACTTGAGTGGTGACTATGTCTCCAATGAACGGGATGAAGCCAAAATCGAGAAAAAAGGCAAGGCCTGGAAGATCGATTACCAAACGGCTGACGGCAAGGTAGCTGCTGAATTTAGCACGGATTGGAAGGTCGAAGGGTCTAACAAGGTTTCGACAGGCAAGATGAAAAAGTCCGATGGCAATACCGATTTTACAGTCACTGTTCGCGTCTTCAAATATAAGACGGATAAGAAGCCTTTGATTACGGTCACCATGTCTGATAAAAATCCTGACCACGAGATGGTCTTTGCCAACCGGGAGGATTTTTTCAAATCGACAGATCCAAATGATGTCGTTCTTGATGGCAATCTCTCACCGTTTGAAGGTGCTTATTCCAATGATGCCTATGAAAAGGAAATCGCAGCTTCAGGATTTAAACTCTACGGCTATACTCCAGAAGAGTATTACCAAAACAAGACAAACGCCTTTCCAAGCATTGTAAACGGGGAGACTGGCTGGACTTTCTGGAGTGGGGGGACTCGGGCGAGTTACCTGCTCAATAAAGAAAAAGAGCCCAAGAAGCGAAAAGGCTATTATGAAGTTTATTTCACTGGGGCCAATGCGACTGCGATCCAAGGGCAGGAGCAAATCTTGTACTTGATCCCGCCAGATGTGACAGGTCCTGATGGAGTGGCTTCGCAAGAGCGTCGGATTCTCTTTGGGGATGTGGCCTTTCGGGATTACCATCTAGAGTGGTGGAAAGCCTACCCGCAACCGAAAAAAGAGAAAGACTTGGATATTGGAGCCATTAACGGTGGTGACTTCTCTAGCTTAGCTGGAACTTGGCGCAATGGCAAGGGGGCTGAGATCGTCATCCAAGCAGACGGAAAAGTCAAGGGCCAAGGCAGCCTCAAGGCCGTTGCGGACTCAGATAAGAAGAGCAAGATCCCTTATGTTGAACTGAAGATGGGTGAGACCGGTGCGGCGATTGGACTGCTGAAAATTGGCTTCCAAAATCCAGATGGAGACCAGTCTGACACCAGTAAGGCCCGTCTGGTGGTGACTCAATCTGCAGGCAACTACCCGGCTGATCAATATTTCTACCGTCAATAAAAGAGAGTGGGACAGAAATCGGTCATTCGTTAGAATTCGATTTCGTCGTCCCACCTCCGCACAGTTGAGTAGGGCTGTAAAAGCTGATGAAATCAGCGTAGTAGAGCCCACTCAACCACTGCGTCTTGCTCGACAATCCAAAGACAATTGAGAGGCTAGGACTTTTGTCCCAGCCTCACAGGTTTATTTAATCCGGAATTTTTGTCTGAGACGTGCAGCTTGACCTCCGATAAAGCG
>JBKXCY010000203.1:0-2918 GCA_046994005.1 Streptococcus sp. | reverse complement strand
GTCTACAATGTTCCGCCAATATGTTTCGGAGACTGTGCGACGACCACCTTGAGTCACAACAACATCATCTTTAATATTTGCAGGATTAAATGTCACCGTTACACGGCTAGCTTTCGTTCCCACTGCCAAACCTGGTACGTTCGTAGATAGAATTTCAGCTTTATAGCCTTCAACTTCAGGCGAGACAACAGTATCATAGGTTGCCTTACTATTTGTAGTACCCGCAAGTTGCCAGCCAGTGTCTCCAATGCCATCCCCATCAATATCACGGACGATATATTCTGTCTTACCGTAGGCAGCTAAGAATTCATCTCCATTCGCTACGCTGGAACTCTTCAGCACCTTCTTGAATTGATCTTGATCAATTGCCACTTCTAATAGACGTTTCCAATCCGATGTTTGAACAACAACTTTTGGTTTTCCACTTGCATCTAATACAGGTGAACCATCTTCGTAAACGTAACGAATCGTATTTGTATGGGTTGCATGTGGATTAATACTTGTTCCATTTGATACCCAGATATTTTGGCGGTTTGCTGTGACTGGATCAATTCCATATGTCTTATCCGTCGCAAGAACCCCACCTGAAGAAGAACCTGTTTGAACAGAGGTGGATGAGCTAGGATTGATTTCTGGTTTTCCACCAGGTTTAAAGCCGGCAATACTCATTGCCCCACCTTGGATATCTGTCCAAACTGAACTCATCCTGTTTTTGCTCACAACATCTCGACCATCACGGTTCAGTGAGTATACTGTATAAGTACCAGCACCACGGTTTACACGAGTACCAGTTGTCATTAAATTCAATATGGTTACCAGATTCTCTTGAACCATTGAAATATAGAATATTACCAGCAATTTGTTCTGGATTGTTTCCTTGGGCAATTCCAAATGGAAGCTTACCTGTAATCTCTCCAGCCGAGCGTCCTTCAGAATTTGTGTAACGCATAAAGGAAACATAGAGTGGATTATTGAATTGGAAGACTACATTCGTACTTGCACCAAGTGGCACCGAAATGAGCTCTGCATAATAGTCCGTATTATCATCGCGAACGTCAACAATTGAACCTTTATTCGCTTGGAATAACGGCTGATCTTTCCGACCATGTTTTGAATCCAAGTTGATGACATCATCCCAAGGATTGGCTCCACGATTATCCATTTGAACACGGAAAGTCGCATAATCATCTACTAAAATAGAGCCATTTTCATTCAAACCAATATAGTTGTAGGCATTGTAACTTCCTGAAGGTCCTCCACCACTCTTAGGACCTTTTCCTACAGAGTGGAAGGTATTCGTTGATTTCTTACCAAATACAACGCGTGAATTGTCTCCAAAATCAATAGCTGTTCCACGTCCCTTGTTTTCAAAACGAACGCGTGAGTTCTCTCCAGTTGTGAAGGTTGCGTTATTTCCAAAAACCAATCCATCACGACCAGTGAAATTGAAGCTTGCATGTTCTCCAATGGTAAGGCTACTCTTTCCATTTCGACGGAAGGCATTTCCTGTTCCGTAGCCTCCCCAACGGTCTAGGTGGGTTAAACCATCTGCTGGACGTCCCATTCCAAGTGAGATAGCCTGACCAATGCTTGTATTTAGAGTAAGTTTCGAATCTTTACCAGTTACGACCGTTCCTCCATGTTCCATGAAGATACCAGCATTATGGTAACGAGCACTTTCCGTTCCATTGTCCGTATTCATGTTAATAGTGAGGCTTGCTCCATCATTCACACGAACAGTTGAACCACCTGCAAGGTTGATACCGTCCCCTTGTGAAGAACGATTCAAGGTCAAACTCGCTCCATCAGCAACTGTGACAGATTTAGCATCGTGAATATTTGCTTCACGTCGCAATACTGAGTGCCCAGCAGATCCAACATTCCGTTGCACATATTGAGTCTGACCGTTTGCAGAACGGTAGCTATCACTAACAGTCGAACTTGTTTCCCCTTTTACAATGACGTCGGTATTCCCGCCACCACCATAAAGGGACGAACCTTGACTTTTTACATTTTCAAATGTAACGGTATTGGCACCTGTTGTTGAAGAAAGATCAACAGCACCTTTTGAGTTACCCGTAGCAAGTTGAAGATTCTTGAAGACCAAATTCCATGCACTTGAACCTGTAAACTTCAAGCTATTTGATAATAGATCCAAGCTTGCTTGATCATTTCGTCCTTGGATAACTACATTACGGCCTTGTGAATTGATCGCAACTGTACGGTCAACCGAATTCACACGACCATTATCAGTATTACCATTGTCTCCAGTCGCTACGACGTTTCCTGAAATGGTGATATTCTGAATAGAATTATCATTCAATGCAGAAACAAAACCATTCCAGTTTGAAACCACACGTGAAGTTACTTCACCACTATTACGAGAACCACTCGTACCTGTAGCTTCACGAGATACAGTTTCAGTTGGCTCAGCTGTAGCTTCCTTCCCTGCTTCTTTATCACCCTCATGTTGCGAATCAGTAGCTACAGAAGGTTGCACAACTGCTGCAACATTGTACGAAGTTGGTGCAGACGATTCCTCTGAGACTGGTTTTGAAAGAGCAATCTCTTTGTCCGATGTCGCTTCACTAGAAATTACATCTGAAGACGAATCAGCAGGATTTTCAACTTCATCGGCCAAAACCGTCTGAGAACCAGCTGCAAACAAGGCCGTTCCCAACAATACGGAACAAACGCCAATAGAATATTTCCGAAGGGAAAACCTTTGGCGTCGATTGAATATATCCTTCATGTCCATAAAACTCCTTTTCATTTTGAAATTTAAATATTTAAACCTCAAATTAATTCTAGCATAAATGCCATGAGATGATTCAGTGTGTGCCAAATTCTGTCAAATTTATATCATTTTGACCATTTTTTCTAAAATTTGTTTAAAAATATAAAGTAAAAACCGAATG
>JBKXCY010000202.1:0-2992 GCA_046994005.1 Streptococcus sp. | reverse complement strand
CACCTCCGCACAGTTGAGTAGGGCTGTAAAAGCTGATGAAATCAGCGTAGTAGACCCACTCAACCACTGCGTCTTGCTCGACAATCTAGAAACAATTGAGAGGCTAGGACTTTTGTCCCAGCCTCATTCTGTTCCTAGTTTTAGGAATTTTCCATTTTTATAGAGAGAAAAGGGTGTACAATGGAGGTGAAAAGGAAGGTGATTTCGATGGGAGAAAGGGATGTGATTCAAGAGGCGAGGACGATGGTCAGCCTTCTTCAAATAGCCTTTTTGAAAGGATGCACCCCCAGTCCTGATGCCTTTCGATTTCGAGAAAATCTAGATCAGATGTTGAAAGGTTTACGAAAGGCTAGGCGGGCAGACAATCGTCTGTTGATTGAGTTAGAAAAGTTTTATCAGACTGCCAGTCTATTGATTGGTCTGGGTGGGCTAGCTTTGAACGAAGAGGCCTTTCAAGCTTGGCGAGCTTATGATCACTGGCATTACGAGGTTGTGAAGCCTCAGTTACAGGTCTATGGACCGACGGTGCTTTTGTAGTTGATGTGCCTGGTGCTTGTCCACAGATATTCAGAGGAGGTGTTGGTCATGGTAGTCCTTCATGATTTTCTACATCAGTTAACCCTATCGTTTTGGAACTTCTATTACTCGCTCTTTTTCTTATTTGAAAAATAAGAAGGATTGAATCCCTTTTACATATAGTAGAAGGGATTTTTGATGCAGAATCCTTGAAAATCTGAGGCTCTTGGATTATGATGGAGCTAATAGATAAGAAGTGTTCCTTTTAGGGAATGCGGAAAGCGAGGAAGAAAGATGGCAGAGATTTATCTAGCAGGTGGCTGTTTTTGGGGCTTGGAGGAGTATTTTTCACGGATCCCCGGTGTAGAAGAGACGACGGTGGGCTATGCCAATGGCCAGGTAGAAACGACCAATTACCAACTGATCAAGGAAACGGATCATGCAGAGACTGTACAAGTTATCTACGATCCAGACAAGATCACTCTACGCGCAATTCTGCTCTACTATTTCCGGGTGATCGATCCCTTGTCCGTTAACAAACAGGGAAATGATCGAGGCCGCCAATATCGAACCGGTGTCTATTATACAGACGAGGCAGATCGTGAAGTGATCGCCCAAGTGTTTGCGGAAGAAGAGAAGCAACTGGGTAGCAAAATCGCGGTTGAACTAGAACCCTTGCGCCACTATATCTTGGCTGAGGACTACCACCAAGACTACCTTAAGAAGAATCCTGGAGGCTATTGCCATATCGATGTGACAGATGCTGAGCAGCCCTTGATTGATCCAGCAGCTTATCAGAAACCAGATCAAGAAACTTTAAAGGCGAAACTGACAGCAGAGCAGTACCAAGTCACTCAAGAAAGCGCGACGGAACGTCCTTTCCACAATGCCTATGATCTGACCTTTGAAGAGGGCATCTATGTGGATATTACGACGGGGGAACCTCTCTTTTTTGCTAAGGATAAGTTTGCGTCTGGCTGTGGATGGCCAAGTTTCTCCCGTCCCATTGCCAAAGACGTCGTCCACTATTACCAGGACCATAGCCACGGGATGGAGCGGATCGAAGTTCGTTCCCGCTCAGGCAATGCCCATCTCGGCCATGTCTTCACCGATGGACCAAAAGACCAAGGAGGTCTTCGCTATTGCATCAATTCGGCCTCTCTGCGCTTTATTCCAAAAGAGGAAATGGAGCAAGAAGGCTATGGTTATTTGTTAAAAGCTTTGAAATAATAGAAAAAGCATCTTAGAAACTTTCCTTAGGTGAGTACGGACGTCAGCGAACTTCATAGAAGTTCCATGACTTAGTTTTGAACCTAAGGTTTCAAAACTCCCGAGTGCCTGGGACAAAAGTCCCAGCCTCTCAATTGTCTTTGGATTATCGAGCAAGACGCAGTGGTTGAGTGGGCTCTACTACGCTGATTTCATCAGCTTTTACAGCCCTACTCAACTGTGCGGAGGTGGGACGATGAAATCGAATTCTAACGAATTACCGATTTCTGTCCCACTCTCACTTTTCTCACAGCGGAAAGTTTCAGTAGATGCTTGCATCAGTTGAAAATCGTGATGATGTTTTCTGCTTTGAAGAAACCATTCTTTTACTATCCAATCATTTAAAAGTTCTGTTTTGCAGAACTTTTTTTCTCCTCTTAAAAATTGTGATACAATGAAGAGAAAGTATTTCAATGACAGCTCCATCTGTTGGTGGAGCATTGGAGAAACTAGGTAGGAAGAAGAGGTAGGAATGTTAGAGAAGTGGGAGAATGTGAAAGGGACCATCAAAACGATGGGAAAAGAGTTGTCAGCGGCCTTTGATTGGGCTTTTGATCGTCTCTTTTCAAGGATTGAGCTGACCAATGAACAGTTTGTCTATGTGCTCTTGTCAGTCGTTTTTATCGTGGCCAATGCCATCTTGTGGGTGCAAAAGTTCCAAGGTTTTCCGATCACCGCAACCGAACGGCCAGAGGTTGTGTACAAGGCCAAAACACCGGCTGATCAGATTCCTCATACAGCTCGAATCATGGCGAATGGAGATCAGCTCTATCATGATCTGGTCTATATGAGTGCACAAAAAGAAGACGGAAGCTATGATTTTCATGAAAATTATGAGTATGTCAAACCCTGGCTACAAAAAGCGGATCTAGCC
Organism: Streptococcus sp.; assembly: GCA_046994005.1. Classification (GTDB taxonomy): domain Bacteria; phylum Bacillota; class Bacilli; order Lactobacillales; family Streptococcaceae; genus Streptococcus. Next base: position 333 of record JBKXCY010000202.1, on the reverse strand, counting down.
TTGGGTGATTTTGAGGGAACCATTAACCCGGATTACTATTTGTCAGGTTATCCTCTCTTTAATGCGCCGAGCGAAGTCGTACCAGCCATCAAGGATGCTGGTTATGATGTCATGGATTTGGGACACAACCATATCTTGGATTCAGGTCTAGATGGGGTCTATTCGACAGCCAAGGCCTTTGAAGATGCAGGCATCACACCTGTCGGTGTCTACACGCATGAAAAGAGAGGCCAGGCCCCCTTGGTGATCAAGGAAGTGAATGGCATCAAGATTGCTATTCTAGCCTACGCTTATGGGTTTAATGGAATGGAAACGACCCTTACTCCAGAGGAG
>JBKXCY010000201.1:0-3010 GCA_046994005.1 Streptococcus sp. | reverse complement strand
CTTCATCATATCTTGAAACTGAGCTTGAATAGTCGCACGATACTGCTCATCCGTCACGAGAGAGCCGACTTTCTCAAGCACCTCTCTTTCCCTTCCTTGATCGAGCACAGGTATCCCCTGCTGCTCCTTATATTCTACAATCTGACCGACACAGACCATCCGTCTTTCCAGCAAGGCTACAAGCTCTTGATCGATCTGGTCAATGTCCTTACGAATCTGATCTAAATCCATGTGTCTCCTCTTTATTTTGGATATAAATCGAGGCTGTAATCCATCGATCCAGCATCTTTGTCATTAATTTGCTTTTGCTACGAGTTCTTCTGCAAAGGCTTCTAATTTTTCAATGTCTTCGTCTTCTGCTGACAAATCAACTTTGACACACTCAGAGCCTTTTTCAGCACCAGTCGCAGCGAAGCAACGGTCGAAATCATCAACTGCTTTACAGAATTCATCGTAGAAGGTATCACCTGATCCTACCACACCGTAAAGTTTGCCTTTGAGATCAAGGCCAGCCAAATCTTCGTAGAAATCTTGGATCTCATCTGGAAGCTCTCCATCGCCGTAAGTATAGGTTGCAACCACTGCGATATCCGCATCAAGGAAGTCCTCCGCATCCACAGTTGTACACTCATCCACATCTACTTCGACACCAAGATCACGGAATTTGTCCGCTACGATATCAGCAATTTCTTCAGTATTTCCGGTCATACTAGCAAAAACAATCTTCGCTACAGTCATAATTTCCTCCAAAAAGCTATTTCCCGTATTATACCACTTTTTCAAGCATTTTGCACGAAACCTTTCCCGATAAGCTGAAAGAAGGGACATGTTTCAAGAATTTGGACCGATTCAACCTAATCGCCCTTGTTTTCCTCTTGAATTGCTTTAATCGTTCAATTATTATCCGTTTTTCTTCTCCAACTCGTACTCCTCTTCAATATCTTTAATACGCTGGATTTCTTCATCTAGTTTTTTATTAAATTCAGATTCAGTCTTATATGGATATGAAAAACAGCTCCAGGTGTACCACTTCAACCCATCTTTCCCTTTAAAATACCATTCAAGTTTGATCGGTAAATAATTTTGATTATAGGTGATCCGAACTTTGGAAAATTGGTCAGTTTTTTCTAAAACTCTAGCCTCAAATGCAGGTGTCATTTTTCCTTTCACTAGTGATTTTGTGATTAGAGATTTCGGATCTCGCTCAATGATAAAGTTTGATTGTTCTATCTCATCTTTTGAAACCTTTAAATTCAGAATTGCGGAAGTAATATTTCGGTATAAGTCTCTATGATACCTATCGGATGGTTTTTCGTCCGAATAACTGCCATATTTTTTCCCATTTTTTACTACTACTTGAGTTATACTATAAGAATTATTGCTCCTCAAATCATAGCCATTCTCAAAATTAAATCGATAAGAATTTTCATATTCTGCACTATCCACAACAATAAAACGTTGTTTTTCTAGTATTGATTTTGAATCTTCTTTAATCTTACCTCTTTGAACAACTATGAAAATTCTAGCAACAACTACAAGAATCAAAACAACTAGAAAGACTTTCGAACTGAATCGTCTCTTTTTAATTTCTTTCATCATATTCATCCATTCTACCAAAATTATGAAATTCTGTAAAACCGCTTCCACAGCTCCTAATTAGTGATAAATGCTTGCTTGATGGGCCTTTCTTATGTTAAAATTGACAGAGAAAATGAGGTAATGTATGAACGTAATGAATGAAATTCTTGAAAAAATTCAAGCTTATGACACGATTATTATCCACCGGCATCAGAATCCGGATCCGGATGCGATTGGTAGCCAGGTGGGCTTGCGGGATCTCCTGCGTGCGCACTTCCCTCAAAAGCGGGTCTTGGCAACTGGCTATGATGAACCAACCTTGACTTGGCTTGCTGAGATGGATACTGTCAGCGATGAGGACTATGCTGGAGCTTTGGTGATTGTCTGTGATACGGCTAATACTCCCCGCATCGATGACAAGCGCTATTCGAATGGTGATTTCCTGATCAAGATCGACCACCACCCAAATGACGATGCTTATGGAGATCTGCTTTGGGTCGATACTGAGTCTAGCTCTACCAGTGAGTTGATTGCACTTTTTGCTAAGGAATTGGATCTTGAACTTCCTGTAAGTTCTGCGCGTCTTCTCTATGCTGGGATTGTCGGCGATACAGGTCGCTTCCTTTATCCTGCCACTTCGACTCGGACTTTTGAGATTGCTGCCTTTCTTCGAAGTATTCCCTTTGATTTTACAGCACTTGCTCGGCAAATGGATACGATCAATCTCAAGACCGCTAAGCTTCAAGGCTATGTCTATGACCATCTTGAGATCGATGAACATGGCGCTGCGCGTGTTACCTTGACACAAGAGCTCTTAAAGAAATTCGATCTACGTGATTCAGAGACTGCTGCAATCGTCGGAGCTCCTGGACGCATTGATACCGTATCTGTTTGGGCTATCTTTGTCGAGCAGGCCGACGGTCACTTCCGTGTCCGGATGCGGAGCAAACGAAAAGTGATCAACGAAATTGCCAAACGTCATAATGGTGGTGGCCATCCACTAGCGAGTGGAGCCAACTCCTACTCTCTTGAAGAAAATGACCAAATCTACCAAGAGCTACAAGAAGTGGCTCGCACAAACGAAGGCTGAGAACGGTTTCTCAGCCTTTTTAACTTGCCATGGGGTTTTCATATACATTCACTTGTGGTAAAATAAACCTAACAAATTTTTAAGGAGACTGATTATGGAAAAAAATCGTTTGTTTATCATTATCTCATCTGCAGTGGCGATTATTAGTACTTTCTTGCCATGGGTAAGCCTAAATGCTGGTGTCTTGGGTTCATATAGCGAGAATGGCCTTCGCGGAACAGGTTTGTTTATCATTATTATTGCTGCGATTGCCATTGTTCTTGCATCTTTAAACGATATCAAAACATCTATGCAAAAAGAATTTGCAATTGGTGTTATTGATTTAGGCGGTATCTCAACGCT
>JBKXCY010000200.1:0-3028 GCA_046994005.1 Streptococcus sp. | reverse complement strand
ATGGTACTGTACATAAAACGCTCAACGGAGTGAAGCTCTGTATTTAAGGAGTCCGCATAGATATGAATCGAGTCCTCTAAATGGAGCATGTTTTGGTGTTTAATAAAATTTCGGCTAATCCCACCTATCAAAAGGTTGATCAAGGTATTGACGACTAAGAGGAGAAAGAGTAGGCGCGAAAAAAATTGAATCGAGTGATCTCGTGTACTTCTGTGAATAGCTTTCATAATGAGCACCTCACATATATTATAGCACTATTTGAAAGCGGATTCATGAACAAAACCGATAATAAAGTAAAAAAAAATCGGGAAAGTGCATGTTTTTGTGTGGAGAAAACGGAAAAGTGGATGAAGAAGCACGAAAAAGTTCTATAAAGATGGAAAGGATTCCTATAAAATAAAGGAGAAAGAAAAGGAGGGCCTTATGAAAAGCGAAGTAAATGCGAAGCAGAGCAAATTTAAGAAAAATATTCCTTTATATGTGCTGCTCCTGCCATCGATTATTTTATTGATTTTATTTGCCTATATCCCTATGGCGGGTCTAGTCATCGCTTTTAAAGATTACTCTCCTGCTACTGGGATATTTGGAAGTCCTTGGGCTGGTCTCAAGTATTTTAACCAGTTCTTCTCATCCTTCCAATTTGCAACAACCATGAAGAATACCTTGAAAATTTCTATTTACAGTATTCTAGTTGGTTTTCCTTTGCCGATTGTTCTAGCTATCATTTGCAACCAGATTCGTGTGGGCAAGTTCAAAAAAATCTTTCAAGTAACAACTTATTTGCCTCATTTTATCTCGACTATGGTCATGTGTGGGATGATTATTCTCTTTCTCTCTCCAAGTAGTGGTCTGTTAGCCAATGTCCTCAAACTGGTCGGCTTAAAGATGCCTGCCCTCTTATCCAAACCGGGTAGCTTTGCAGGTGTCTATGTCTGGAGCGATGTTTGGCAACATATCGGTTGGGATAGTATCATCTATCTAGCCGCTCTATCGGCCATTGATCCGACCTTTTATGAAGCAGCGACTATGGACGGGGCGAGTCGATTGCAAAAAATCCGTCATATTGACTTACCCTTACTGTTACCAACGGCGATGATTCTCCTGATTCTCAGAGCAGGAAGCCTACTCAGTGTTGGTTTTGAAAAGGTCTTGCTCTTACAAAATCCACTCAATCTGGCAGGAAGTGAAATCATTTCGACCTATGTCTACAAAGTGGGGATGATTAATTTTCAATATAGTTACTCGACAGCGATCGGTCTCTTTAATACCTTGGTTAACTTAATCATCTTACTGTCGGTCAACTGGTTTGCGAAACGCTATACCAAGACAGGATTGTTCTAGAAAGGAGGAGGAATTGTGAAATTGTTTCAACATGCTAGAAAGACCAAGTCGGAAATCCTCTTTGATGTTTTTATCTATGGTCTAGCGATTTGCTTGATTCTGTTGATTGTCTACCCTTTGTGGTTTGTCATTATTGCCTCCTTCAGTAATCCATCTGATGTGGCAACTGGTAAGGTTTGGTTTATCCCGAGGGAATGGCGACTAGACGGCTATCAACGCTTGATTGAGCAACCTTTATTTCTAAAGAGCTATCTCAACACCATCCTCTACACGGTTGTAGGGACCATCGTTGCCCTGGTCATTAATATCCCGGCTGGTTACGCCTTGTCGCGAAAGGACCTCTTTGCTAAGAAATGGGTCAGTGTCTTCTTTATCGTTCCCATGTTTGTCTCTGGGGGCTTGATTCCCATTTATTTGACAGTTAAACAATTGGGCTTGGTCGACACCTTCTGGGTAATGGTCGTACCATTTGCAGTTTCTCCTTACAATATCGTTGTAGCTCGAACTTTCTTTAACAATAGTATTCCAGAAGGGATGTGGGAAGCCGCCCAGATCGATGGTTGTGGAACCATTTATTACTTCAGAAAGATCGTGCTCCCCTTGTCCAAGGCTATTATTGCCGTTATTGGACTTTGGACAGCAGTAGGGATCTGGAATTCTTGGTTCAATGCCTTGATTTATTTGACCAATGAAAATCTCCAACCCCTACAACTGATCCTGCGCCGTCTCTTAATTAGTAATCAAATGTTGCAATCGCAAGCAACAGGGGAGGTAGCTTCTGACCTCCGTATTAAGGCTGATATGATGAAATATGCAGCCATCGTTATCTCAACAGCACCAATTATGATGCTGTATCCATTCGTCCAAAAATACTTTAATCAAGGTGTCATGATAGGGGCCTTGAAAGAATAGGAGAAGATCATGAAAAACAGGAAATTTGCCTATCTGCTCCTTGGAGCAGCTGCTTTAGCTGGCTTGACAGCTTGTGGAGCTTCCACAAATAAATCAAGCAATGACAAGAATGATGGCAACACCTTCAAGATCACGACCGTTCGTTGGTCGGACTGGGGGGAAGACTATCACAAAGGTTTTCTAGATGATTCAGCCAAGGAATCAGGTATCAAGATCAAATGGGATACTATGGTGGCTGCAGACTGGTCCGATAAGAAATCCGTTCTTGTAGCCAGTGGAGATTTACCAGACGCTTTCTTGGGATCCAATGCCTTCACGGATTCTGAAATCGTTCAGAACCAAAACATGTTCATACCATTGGAAGACTTGATCAAGGATAACATGCCAAACTTGAACAAGGCCTTTGAAAAAGAACCGAAATTAAAAGCTATGGTGACCAACCCTGATGGTCATATTTACAGCCTGCCTAAGAAATTGCCAATGCGGCCAATCGTCGGCAACCAGCTCTTTATCAATAAGAAATGGTTGGATAATCTTGGCTTGAAGATGCCAGAAACCTATGACGACTTGGTGAATGTTTTACAAGCCTTCAAGGACAAGGATGCCAATGGCAATGGCGATGTCAATGATGAAATTCCATTTGGCTCTGGTAACTTTGATCCGACCTTCTCTTATATCTTGCCATTCAACAACCGTCTAGGTGGAGATAATACCTATGAAATGTCCGTCAAAGATGGCAAACCAGTCTACCTACGGACAGAAGATAGTTATAAAC
>JBKXCY010000199.1:0-3040 GCA_046994005.1 Streptococcus sp. | reverse complement strand
AAAACTTTTTCATAATAATCTCCCTATAAGAGCCACCAAAACCGGTGGCTTTTTTCTATGTACCTTAGTGAGTCAAGTCCAATAGGGACGTAGACGAGCTTAGGTACATTGACGCAGTTTGAGCGGAGCGAAAACTACGTTCCTTATTCTTTACGAGCATCAGCGAGTTTAGGAACGTTGACGCAGTTCGAACGACAGAGAGAACTAGGATCTTTAAAAAACACATTCTATTTGTGGTACCGAAGGTATCATTTTTTGCTATAATAGACTGTATGAGTAGAATTTTAGACAATGAAATCATGGGCGATGAAGAGGCTGTTGAACGGACGTTGCGCCCGCAATATTTACATGAATATATTGGTCAAGATAAGGTCAAGGACCAGCTGAAAATCTTTATTGAGGCGGCTAAGCTTCGGGATGAAGCACTGGATCATGTCCTTCTTTTTGGCCCTCCGGGGCTTGGGAAAACCACCATGGCTTTTGTCATTGCCAATGAACTGGGTGTCAATCTTAAGCAGACTTCTGGTCCTGTCATTGAAAAGGCCGGTGACCTGGTAGCTATCCTCAATGATCTAGAGCCTGGCGATGTCCTCTTTATCGATGAGATCCATCGTCTGCCTATGTCAGTCGAAGAAGTGCTTTACAGCGCCATGGAAGATTTTTACATCGACATCATGATTGGCGCTGGTGAGAGCAGCCGGAGTGTCCATCTGGACCTTCCTCCCTTCACTCTGATTGGGGCAACGACTCGAGCTGGTATGCTGTCCAATCCCTTGCGCGCTCGCTTTGGGATTACCGGGCACATGGAATACTATGAGCAAGATGATTTGACAGAGATTGTCGAGCGGACCGCCGAGATCTTTGAGATGGAAATTACCCACGAGGCTGCCGAAGAGCTTTCTCTTCGTAGTCGTGGAACTCCTCGGATTGCCAACCGGTTGCTCAAACGGGTGCGCGATTTTGCTCAGATCATGGGCGATGGCTTGATTGACGATACCATTACAGACAAGGCCCTCTCTATGCTAGATGTGGACCATGAAGGACTGGACTATATCGATCAAAAGATCCTGCGTACCATGATTGAAATGTACGGCGGTGGCCCGGTCGGGCTTGGGACTCTATCGGTCAATATTGCCGAAGAACGTGAAACTGTAGAAGATATGTATGAGCCTTACTTGATTCAGAAAGGCTTTATCATGCGGACCCGGACAGGGCGCGTGGCGACCCGTAAGGCTTATGAACACCTGGGTTATCCCTACAATGGAGACTAGAAGAAGATGCTGACGGAAGAAGCGATAGTAGAACAGATCCAAGCGGATCCGGAGATGATGAAAGTCTTGACTATTATTCGAGATCTAGACTTAGCAGATGCCTGGTTAGCAGCGGGCGCGGTGCGCAATTTCATCTGGAACCAGCTCTCTGGAAAATCAGGGTTTGACGCGACAACCGATATGGATCTGGTCTTTTATGACCCTGAGATCAGCTATGAGGAGACTCTGCAGATCGAGCAGGAATTAAAGAAGACCTATCCTCAGTACGCTTGGGAAGTGAAAAATCAAGTCTATATGCACCAGCATAGTCCGGGGACAGCTCCTTATCGCAGTGCCTGTGATGCGGTTTCTAAATATCCCGAGCAGTGTACGGCTCTTGCGGTTCGCTTAAAGAAAGACGATCAGCTAGAACTCTTTCTCCCTTATGGGACAAGCGATATCGAAGACTTCATCGTTCAGCCGACTCCACATTTTTTAGCCAGTCTAGATCGCTTGACGGTTTATACAGAGCGGATGAAAAAGAAAAATTGGCAGAGTAAATGGCCTCCATTAGAGGTTCGTTTTCCAAAATAGAGAAACAGATCAGATTTGAAAAAGGAATCTGATTTTTCTTTAAAATGATGGAGCCCCTTTGTCATCTTTCTGTCACATTTTTGTTATAATAGTAATAGTATGCTGGTTTTCCTTAGTGGAAAGTGAAGAGCTCAGCTAGGTTGGGCAGTCCGAACAAGGAGTTAGGTGGAATCATGAAAAAAATCGTCTTTGTCTGCTTAGGAAATATTTGTCGGAGCCCCATGGCGGAGTTTGTCATGAAGGACTTGACGGATCAGTATGAGATTGAAAGCCGTGCCACCTCTAGCTGGGAACATGGCAATCCCATCCATCGGGGAACCCAGAGAATCTTTCAAAAATACCAGGTCCCTTATGATCCAGCCAAGACTTCTTTACAGATCAAAGAAGAGGATTTTTACAACTTTGATTTGATCCTAGGGATGGACGCAAATAATGTGGCAGATTTGAAGCAAATGGCTCCTGTAGGTACAGAGCACAAGATTCATCTTTTTGCTACTGAAAGTGTGCCAGATCCATGGTATACTGGTGATTTTGAGGAGACCTATCGCAGGGTTCTGGCTGGCTGTGAAGTCTGGTTGGATCAGCTGGCAACTTCCTAAGAGTTTGATATGTGAGAGAATACAGGATATGAAAGAATTTTATGAGACCTACAAGGTCTATCTGACACGAAAAAATTTAGAAATAGTCGCATTGATCGTCATGATCTTATCTATTTTGATGGTCTTCCTTTCCGCCATTCCTGGTCAGGGAGCCTTGACGCTTGATAAGGGGGCTATCCGTTATAACGGAACCTTAGTCCGTGGTAAGATGAATGGCAAGGGAACCGTCACTTTCAAAAATGGGGATACCTACACAGGCAACTTCGTCAACGGTTCTTTTAGTGGTTATGGCAAGTTTAAGGCCAAGGATGGTTGGACTTATGAAGGCTATTTTGTCAACGGGCAGCCGGAGGGTAAAGGTACCTTAACCACAGAAGCCAACGTCGTATACAAAGGAACATTCAAGCAGGGGATTTATCAAAATGCGCATTAAATGGTTTTCACTAGTCCGTGTCACAGGACTCTTATTGGTATTGCTTTACCATTTCTTCCAGAAGGCCTTTCCTGGAGGCTTCATTGGGGTAGATATTTTCTTCACCTTCTCAGGATTTTTGATTACAGCGCTCTTGATCGATGAGTTTGCGCGCAAGCAAGAGA
>JBKXCY010000198.1:0-3069 GCA_046994005.1 Streptococcus sp. | reverse complement strand
ACCCCTTCTGGTTCAGCCTCTTGCAAGCAGATCTTACCATCTTTTTCAAAAACCTAACAATGTGGAAAGATCTCTGCGACTTCACATATAATGGCAGGGGTGATATCCTCTGCTGGATGTTCAGCAAAGACACAGGCTAGCTCTTCATTTGCGTAGGCCAAACCATAAGACTTACCCGATAAGTTGAGGCGGATAAAAGGTTTTTGTTCATTAAAGCTTTTCTGAACTGTGAATAAGTCAAATGCTCGGCTCAAGTCCAAGAAATAATCCATGGCCTCCTTGGGACTCTTCTTTTGGTAGAGCTCTGCGAAATAAGCGTTGATCACACTTGGGGGAGGCGTAATCACACGGAGACGCAAGTTCTCAGGGATCGTGCTTAAAAGATTAGTCAGATAGACCCGATCGAGGCTGGTATAACCTCCATATTTTATCGCTAAATCAACATAATCCGTCATAAAATTCTTCCAACTTCCACTTATTTTTCTCTGCGATATAGCCTTGAATGACCTCGACATCTTCTTCAAATTCGCGCTGGTCAATGATCGCGACCGTCTCTAAGTCATGTGTCCGATAGGATTTTGAAAAGGGAACGCGAATGGTAAAGGGAACAAAGAGTTCTCTCAGTTTTTCTAGAAGCAAAGCCTGGAGATCTTCACGGGCTGTCTCAGAGCGTGCTGAAATCAAGCTAAAAGGTGTCTGGGTTGGTGTAAAGTCTGCTACTTTATCTGCTTTGTTGTATAGCGTCAAGCGAGGGATCTCCAGCATACCCAGATCCTTCATGATCGAAAGCACCGTCTTTTCATGCTCTTCATGATTGGGATCAGACGCATCGATGACATGGACCAGAAGGTCTACATTCTTACTTTCTTCCAAGGTCGACTTAAAGCTCGAAACCAACTCTGTTGGTAGATCTTGGATAAAGCCAACCGTATCGGTCAGCGTCACTTGCAAATTGCCTGTTAGATGGATGCTCTTGGTTGTGGCATCCAAGGTCGCAAAGAGTTCATCGGCTTCATACTGGCTCTTACTGGTCAGCTGATTCATAATGGTCGACTTTCCTGCATTGGTATAGCCGATCAAACCAATCTTAAAGACAGGTGATTCCAAGCGTTTTTCACGAAGGGTTTCCCGGTTCTTTTCAACTGCCTTGAGCTGGCGCTCGATATCGGTGATTTGATTGCGAACGCTCCGGCGGTTCAACTCCAACTGACTTTCCCCTGGACCACGAGAACCAATTCCCCCAGCTTGACGGCTGAGCATGATCCCTTGACCGACAAGACGTGGTAAAAGGTATTTGAGTTGGGCCAAGTGCACCTGCAACTTCCCTTCATGACTCCTAGCCCGCATGGCAAAGATATCTAAAATCAACTGCATCCGGTCAATGACCTTGACCCCAAGGATTTCTTCTAGGTTGACATTTTGACGCGGGGTCAGGCGGTTATTGACTACTACCGTTGTAATCTCATCTGCTTCGACCATTTGGGCGATTTCTTCTAGTTTTCCTGAGCCGACAAAGGTCTTGGTGTCGTATTTCTCCCGCTTTTGTGTATAGGAGCCCCGGACATCCCCACCAGCTGTTTTAGCCAGGCTCGCCAACTCCTCCATAGACATGTCAAAATTGTCCATGCCTTGAAGTTCCACACCAACCAAAAGGATGCGTTCTTGTTTCTTTTCTGTTTCAATCATGCTGTAAAAACTCCTTTACATCTGCAAGAACCTGCTCCTTGAAGTGGGGGGCAGAAATGACGTAAAATTTTACTTCCATCCGATTTCGAAACCAGGTCAGTTGCCGTTTAGCAAAACGCCGCGTATTGCGCTTGAGGATCTCACTGGCTTCTTCAAGGCTCTGCTCTCCCTTAAAGTAAGGGAAGAGTTCCTTGTAACCAATCCCTTTAGCTGCCTGAGCCTCCGGATGGTCATCATAGAGCCACCGGGCTTCATCCAGCAAGCCTTCCTCTAGCATGCGATCTACTCTGCGATTGATGCGATCATAGATCAAGGATCGATCATCATCTAGACAGATGAGATAGGGTTCATAATCGGTCTCTTCGTTTGAGGTCCTGCCCAAAATGCGCAATTTCAAGAGCCCGCATGGCCCGACGGCGATTGAGCTGAGGAATCACAAGTCCTTGCTCCGCCACTCTTTGGTACAAGTCTTCATCCGACAGCACGTCTAATTGAGCGCGATAGACCAGAATCTCTTCATGAGGAACTTCACCACCTAGATGATACCCTTCGAGCAGACTTTGGATGTAAAGACCTGTCCCACCTGCAATGATAGGAAGCTTGCCTCGAGCTGTGATATCCTCAATCGCAGTCTTGGCTTCTCTTACAAAATCAAAAGCCGAGTAAGACTCGGTCACCTCCCGCACATCGATCAAATGATGGGGAGCTGCGGCTTGCTCTTCTAGTGTCGCCTTGGCTGTTCCAATATCCAGCTTGCGATAGACTTGTTGACTATCGCCACTAATGATTTCACCATTGAGAGCTTGTGCTAAATCGATCGCAAGAGCTGTCTTTCCAACAGCGGTCGGTCCCACAATCACAATTATCTTGGTTTTCATCGTTTTTCCTTGCAAAATTCACGTTTTTTCGTTACCATATATTATAACATAAATATTTAAAGTTCAGAAAAGGAGAAATTCTCATGGCTAAAGGATTTGGTAAAGGTTTTGTTACTGGTGTTGCTGGTACAGTTGCTGCTGTCGCAGGTGCAGTTTACACATTCAAGAAAAAAGTAATCGAACCAGAAGAACAAAAAGCAGCTTTCATCGAAGAAAACCGCAAAAAAGCAGCACGTCGCCGTGTCTCACACTAATCATTCAAAAAGCTCCGGGAAACCGGAGCTTTTTTTGCTGAAGAAAAAGTCCATTTTGGAAAATTTTCTTTTACTGGTAGGGTTTGTCACGATATGCTAACACAAGTAATGCTAAAAAAATTAGAATGATATATATTATGTTTGATTCAAACATATACTGAAACTTTCCGCCGTGAGAAAAGTGTTAGGAACACATTTGTTTCTAGCACTCGGGAGTTTTGAAACTTTAGGTTCAAAACTAAGTCATGGAA
>JBKXCY010000197.1:0-3077 GCA_046994005.1 Streptococcus sp. | reverse complement strand
GAAGACTTCCCAGAACCAGTCGATCCAATAAAGGCAATGGTTTCACCTGGCTTAGCCTTAAAAGAAATATTGTGCAGAACAGGACTTTCTGTCTCACCGGGATAAGCAAAGGTGACATTGTCAAATTCCAAATAGCCACGAGATGCTGTTTCTGTTACACCATTCTCATTTGGATCGATCGAAATGGGCATGTCCATGATTTCCTTGAGACGACGGCTAGAAACCGCAGTCCGAGGATACATGGTAAAGAGATTGGCTAAAAAGAGGAAAGATAAGAGCGCGTGGAAGCTATACTCAATAAAAGCAACCAGATCCCCAATTTTCAAACTACCGTCATGAAGAGGATCCAAAGCAAACCAGACAATCGCCACAATCATAGCAATGATGATCTGCACAAATAAGGGCTCTGTCAAACCAGTTAGTTTGAACAATTTATTCGAGTTTTCTGCGTAGACTGCATTTTCAGCCGCAAATTTATCCTCTTGGAATTCTTCACGGGCAAAGGCACGAATCACACGAAGTCCAGTCAAATTTTCACGTGCAAATTGATTAAGATGGTCCAGGGTCTTTTGTTGCTTCTCGGAAAGTGGACGTGTCTTAACTGCTACATACCAGACGACGACAGCAAGAAATGGTACAGAAACCGCTACAATCCACGCTAAAGAAGGACTGGTCGTGAGAATCAAGAGAACACTGGAAACCATCATCAAGGGTGTAATGACCCCCATCTTCAACATAGAATCCGCAAACTGCATCAAAACAAAGGCATCAGAAGTCAAGCGAGTGACCAATGACGATACCCCAATTTGCTCATACTCGTGATGCGAGTACTCCTGTAACTTAGCGTAGAGGTCATTGCGCATATCGCGGACCATGGTGGTCGTTAGTTGACCAACCGCGTAAGACAAGATAATCCGTCCCACAATCCCAAGCAAAATAATCGCAAACATGACCCAGCCCCAGAAATACAGCCGGTCCACATCACGCGGGTTAATCCCTTCATCAATCATGCGAGCTAGAATTGTTGGCAAGCCCAAATTGACAATAACAAACAGGACCGCTGAAAATAGATTCAGGGCTAGCCACTTGGGATACTTTTTCAAGTAAGACCAAATATAAAGCATAGATGATTCTCCTTTTCCATAAATAATAACCTTGATCACACAGAAAAGAGGGAGCGAGACGAAATCATTTTCAAAGAAAATTATTCCAGCCCCAGTCCCATCTGTAGTCTCATTCATTATACCAAACTAGTCATAAAAGTAAAGCAAAAGAGCAGGTTTCCCCGCTCTTCACTTGCATTATTTCGTGCGTTTGAATTTAGCATTTTTAAGAATCATAAGATCCCCTTGATTGCTATTACTTAACTTAGAAAGATCAAATGTCAAATAGTCACCATCGACCTTGTATGTAATCTTTTCTCCACTACCATCTTTTGACGCGATTGTTTTCTCTTTTTGATTGATTTTGACATCATAAGATCGCTCATTCTTTTGACCAGCGACTTCACCCGCGATGCTGAGGGTTCCTTTTGAATCTTTGATCTTAATGGAAACTTCAAAATTAATAACATCTCCAATAGACTCTAATTGACTACCTGATAAGCCTTGCTCCTCAAGAATTTTCTTGAGTTCAGTTTTTGATGGTTTGTAGACATAAGTCCCGTTATCACTTTTGGCACCACATGCCACCAAGAGGACTGCTGCAAAAACTGCAACGAAAGCTAAAAGAATACGTTTAATATTTTTCATAATTCATCTCCTAATGTACTTTATAATCAGATTTTACCATTATTTTAATACCGATTCAAGATATTATAAAGAAGAAAAAGAGCAGATACTTTCTGCCCTTCTCTTGTATTATTTTGTGCGCTTGAATTTAGCGTTTTTGAACATTTCCAAAGCTGCTGCGTGATCTGAACTTTCCTCTCCAGATAAATCAAAAGTGAATACATCGCCAGAAACTTTGTATTTAACCTTTTCACCTTCACCTGTTTTTGATTGAAGAGTTTTCTTTTGTTGGTCAACTTTCATATCAAATGATTGGTCAGTCTTTTGTCCCATCATTTCACCTTTAATTTTAAGGCTACCTTTTTTGTCTTTAATGGTTACTGAAACTTCCAATTTAACATTGTCGATCAATGCATCTACGCTTGAACTTGGAGCACCTTGTTCTTCAAGGATCTCCTTCACTTCAGATTTTGTAGGTTTGTAGACATAAGTCCCATTATCACTTTTGGCACCACATCCCACCAAAAGAACTACTGCAAAAACAGCTACTACAGCCAAAAGAATACGTTTAAAGTTTTTCATAACTTCTCCTTTTTAGTTAGATTAAACCTATTATAACAACAATTTCAATGCACTGCAATGAAAGATTATAAATGTCATATTCTTGTAATATTTCTTTCATAAACAAAGAAAAATAAAAAGGCAGGATGTAAATCCCGCCCTGATGGATTATTTAACTTTATTGAACTTAGCAATTTTCATGTAGTTATTAAACATGTCTGTGTCACCCATTAAAGAATTCTTCACATCCTTAATCGTTAACACATTTCCTGAAACTTGATAAGTAATTTCCGCTTTCCCATACTCATTTTCTGAGACAAGAGTTTTAGCTTTTTGGTCTACTTCCAACTCAATCACTTGATTAACATTTTGACCACCTGCATTCGTGTCTACTTTCATCTCACCTTTCTTATCCTTAATTGTAATGGAAATAGTAAATGAGTAATTATCACCTATCAAAGATTGAAATTCACTTGGCATAATTTCTTTGATTTCATCTTTAGTAGGCTCAAACACGTAAGTCCCATTATCGCTTTTAGCGCCACAGGCTACCAAAAAGATTGCTGCAAAGACAGCCACAACAGCTAATAAAAGACGTTTAAAATTTTTCATCATCTTCTCCTTTTTAGTTAGATTAAGCCTATTATAACAACAATTCAGACTCACGGCAATGAAATATTACAAATGTAATACTCTTGTAGTATATTTATCTAATCAATATAAAGTGAGGGTAGTGTAAAATAAGTTGTGTAAACACAAAAAGGAATAAATCCGTTATAGTAGAGT
>JBKXCY010000196.1:0-3098 GCA_046994005.1 Streptococcus sp. | reverse complement strand
CATTAGAACTCCTCTCTGATTAAGAGTATAGGCTATGACGTGGCGTGAGGGTCAAGAGGAAAAAGAGGATTTTTTGAAGTTTTCTATAATTTATTACTTTTCTTTCTTTTTCTGGCTTCGACGATGTAGTAAAGCTTGATTAATACGCTGCGTTCTCATATGCATTTGCCAAATGAGATATAGCCAGATAATACTATAAACGGAAATGAAAATAATCCAGATAGCAGGGTTCGTTAAAGCCTCACACCAACCTGATATCAGACAAGTCAGTGTAAGTACAATCGCCGTCAACAAGAAATGCAAGATTACTCTAAGCCTATACGACATACGGTCAAGCTCTTCCAAAATCCACGAGAGCATTCCCATTAAGCCACTCATCATAAAGAGGGCTAAAATATTTCCTACACTAACTTTGGGATAGATAAGCTGGGGAAATAATTGACCAAGTAAAAGGAGTGCAAGATAAAAGAACGATCCCGTTCTCACGCCGGATACAAAATAAGCAATTAAACGTTTCATTGGTTCCTCCTACACCCCTAAATAATCCATCAAGGATTTGACATATTTTCGGCTGACACTGGACTTTACTCCACCTGTCATTTTAGCCATCATATTGCCAGAAAAACTATCCGATAGTGATTCCAAATGATCTATATTCATAACAGCATGACGTGATATCTGTAAAAAACTTCGACGATTGATGCGATGCTGAAAGTTTGTCAGTGTCTCTCTCATCGTATAGGTATTGTTTACGGTATAAATCGTTAACACATTCTTCTCAATCTCAGCTAGAATAATGTCATCAATTTTTACCATAACCAAATGATCATCCGTTTTAATAGAATCACCACTTGATTTACAACAAAATTGTTGAGATAATCATTGCCTCGTGCTTGATCAGACAATCACTCTGCTTGGATGACCACACAGGATCCTTTACCGAAATATCTGATTTTTCTTCAAAACGAAGTTTCATTCCTATTCCAACTCTCACTTATTTTTTCTGGCTAGTTCTTTTCACTAAAACAATCCAAAGAATACTTGCTAGAAGAATACCTCCTAACACTATAAGGTAAGTATTTTCCTTTGTCAACAAACCTTGCCACTTGATCTGAACGCCCATTTTTTCTTGGAACTCTCGAAGAAGGTTATCTTGACCTTTAAAGGTCTCACTTAATGTTTCTTTCATGAGTACTTGCCGATAAAGTGATGCAATATAAGTTGCTGGAGTACATTTCATTAGTAGTTGTGCAAAATCAGGTAGAACGCCCAAAGGTACATAAGTTCCTACCAAAAAACCAGAAGCTGTACCCACTATGGTCGCAAACTTCCCCAAACTGTCTACAGATTGGAAAAAATAAACAAAAATGGCATTCACTAAACTAGAAAGCAGGCTACTAAGCAGCATGATGAGGAGCACCTCAGGTAATAGAGAAAGGGTTGGAACTTCTCTAAAATAGCCACACATCAGTACATACATAAGGACCTGCATGGCAAAAGAAATGATGATTGCACTCACTAGATACGAAAATGGTAACCGCCATTTCCCATGATTCGATAAATAAAGATCCTTATCTACTTGATGTTCACGGTCCTTTACCAACTGAGTTAGGGCAGCCAGACTCGTCGTAATCCCTGTCACAGCTAGCGTCCCACTCATCAACCAATTATTTAACAAAGGGCCACTATTGGGGAGCTGAGCCCAAGCATCTGTTAGATTTTTTTGAAGAAAAATAATATAGAGAATAAAGGAAATCAAGGCTCCCAACAAGGAGAAGAAAACTCCTGAACGATTCCTGAAGTACAATAAAAAATTTCGCTTTAGTAAGGCTAGCATTAGCGAACCTCCCTTCCTGTAAGTGCAATAAGGCATCATCCAGATCCTGGACGAAACTCAAATAGATATTCTATCTCTGCTTTATTATGAAAATCAATGGCTTCCTTCCTCTGGGTTGAAAAAACATACTCCAGTTGACTGTTGCTCTACTGACATTCCAGTTTTAAGACTTTCTATCTGCTCTATCCCTTGAGCGATCTTCAAGATGTTTTTTGCTACGGCTCTTAATATCTAATGCCGATCTGAAAAACTTTTCCATGGTCCTAATTAAATCTGATCAGCTTCATCTGCTTCGTCAAGATAATGCGTGGTCAGTACAACGGTCATTCCCTCTTCTCTCTGCAATTGATAGAGCAAATCCCAAATAGACTTCCGGGTTTGGATATCCAGACCTGTCGTTGGTTCATCTAAGAACAGAATATCTGGTTGTGAGAGCAGAGCACGTGCAATGTCAACCCGACGCTTTTGGCCACCTGAAAGCGTCCCATATTTCTGCTTTTGAAAAACTGATAGCCCTAGCCGACCAATGAGATCAGACACACGATCGGGTTTTAAGCCTTTATACTGTTTCGCACGAATAGTCAAATTTTCCCTAACCGTCAGCATCTCATCTAAAACACTAGTCTGGAAGACCACACCAATTTTAGTACCGGGTTCATAGATGATTTCACCTTGCGTTGGTTGTTTCAAACCAATCAACATGGAAATCGTCGTTGATTTCCCCGCCCCATTTGGTCCTAGAATCGCATTGAACGTTCCCTTTTCAAACTGTAAATGAATATCGTTTACGGCTAGATAATTTCCATATCGTTTGCTTATGTTTTTTGCTTGTAATATCATTTTTCTCTCCTTTTAACAGTATCAGTCTAGCAAAAAAGCCGTTTAAAAAACGGCTTTTGGGGATAAGTGGTCAAAATGAGAGTCTAAGTGGTGAAGCGGAAGAGATTAACAGTGTTTTTCATAAAAATCAATTTCCCCAATAAAAAAAGACAAACTGACTTTCAATTTTAATTGCCGGTAAAACAGAACAAAATCTCTCACTATAAGAACCCATCAAAAGGGGGAATGAATTACTTTTTTATATCCTTTCCATAGGATTTGTAGCATCACTTCTTCAAATGCCTATCAAAAAAATGAATCGTAGCCAACCAAGAATCCTTGCTCTCTTTCATCAGTAAACGCCAATCTTTTCGATAGCGATGATTGGGTTGATAAGCCACTGTCAACATGTGACCTGTTTCATGATATTTTTTAAATGTAA
>JBKXCY010000195.1:0-3106 GCA_046994005.1 Streptococcus sp. | reverse complement strand
GAATCCTGTTGCTTCTAGCACAATATCTACACCAGATGAAGCCCAATCAATTTTTTCAGGATCAGGCTCACTAGTTACTTTGATAAACTTGTCATTAATAACAAAACCATCTTCTTTAACATCAATTGTTCCCTCAAATTTCCCTTGGGTACTATCATATTTTAAAAGATGAGCTAACATTTTTGAATCAGTTAAATCATTGACGTGAGTAACTTCTATATTATCAAGTGTTTGGATTCGACGTAAAGCTAAGCGACCAATACGGCCGAATCCATTAATTCCAACTTTAACAACCATTTTATTCTCCTCCTTTATCCTATTTCAACATTTAATTAGATTGTTGAAAATGGTTGAGAAAACTAATCGTGATATTCTCCACGAGCCCATTTTGCATTTTCTTCATCAAAGATATGATCATTAGCAGCTACCCCTGGACTCACTTCAGAAAGCTGATCGATTTTGGCAATCAACTTTTCTTTTTCAGGATTTGGATTATATTTCGTATTGATAAATTCATCTACAATGTTATTAATAAAATTAATACCAAGAATGGCTCCACCAAAGGCTACAATGTTTGCATTGAGATTTTCACGTGCAGCACGAGCAGTTACTACGTCTCCAACAAGGGTTACTCGAGTACCAGGGACTTTATCAGCAGCAACTGCAATCCCAACACCTGTACCACAAAGGGCAACACCAAAGTCGGCATTTCCTTTCACAACTTCTTCAGCAATCAAGCGGCCGTAAATAGGGTAGTGGGTACGGACAAAGTCGTAAGTACCGACGTCAATAACTTCATGTCCTTGTTCTTTGAGGTGTTTAGAAATCTTCATTTTTACATCTGTTACAATGTGGTCACAACCGAGTGCAATTTTCATAGTATTCCCTCCTAGCAGAGTTTGTTTAGCATATCAATGCGGACTTGGTGACGTCCAGCGTCATAATCATGTTCCAAAAAAGTTTTTACAATTTCAACCGCAAGAATATCTCCAGTAATTCCAGAACCGAGATTAATAATTGGAGTGGAATTGTGTCGAATGGTCATCATGGCTGAGTGTTCATCGGAAACAGCTGCACAGATAATCCCCTTAAACTTATTGGCAGGCATAAAGGAATGACCATACTTATCGAAAAGAATTGCACGAGCGTGTTCATGTTTGCGAAATTCTTGAACGGCATTGACAGTAGAGTCTACAAAATCCTCCGAACCGTGTGTAGAGTTGAGATCAATAACTTCATAACCGGAATGAAGCAAAAAGTTTTTGACAGTTTCTTTTAATTGGAAACCATCTCGGTCAGTAGCTAAAATGACTTTCATAAGAACCTTCTTTCTTTACTTTAGCTATAGGAAAGGATGCGATAAGCATCTTTTTAACGATATAGAAGATAAACTTTATCTTTAATTAAAGTATAGACCCTCTGAAAATATTTGTCAAGAATTTATATAAAAAAGTTGAGGAAAAAATTCCCCAACTATTTTTGATGATGATTGATCCAGTTTCGGACATCTGTTAAATCATAGTTCATTTCAGCCTGAAAAGCAACTTGACTGAGCGTGATAGAAGTGAGGGTAGAGACCAGCGTATTTTCAATTACATCCAGTGAATTGGTGACAACGCATCTCTTAGCTTTTTTTCCTTCTTCCTCTCCCAAGAATCTTTTTAGAAGATTTTGACTTTCAAAAATACGATTTTTCCCCTCTATAGCAACAAAGACATCATAAAAACTAATCTGGCTCAGAGGCCTTGAAAGAGCAATACCTCCATTTTTTCCTCGAACGGATTTTACTAATCCTTCATTATCTAATAGTTTAATAATTTTTTTTAAATAGGAATCCGAAACCCCTAATCGTTCACTCAAGAAAATGGAATTGATATATTCTCCTTCTGGTAGTTGATCAAGCATGAGTAGAACGTAGATAGACTGTTCCCATCCAGATGATAAATGCATCTGTGTACCTCCGTATATAAAGATAATTCACATCCATAATACCAGTATAGACTTTTTTTTATGATTTCTCAATATAGAGAGGTATAAAAGATTTTTTAAATTATCTGGAGATTTCTTGACATTTGTTTTAAAACGAGTAAAATAAAAGACAAAAAATATCTTTAATATCTTGTAAAGGAGCAGTCATGAAAAATAAATCAAATCTTATCTTTTTGTCAGCTATATTATTGACAACGATTTTTATGGGATCCTCTTTTCCAACGGGGAAGTACTTAATCGCCGTTGAACAGACACCCCCTCTATTAATTGGAGGTGTGCGGTTCATGATTGCGGGAGCCTTGATGTTAGCTTTAAAGTGTTTACATGGGAACTGGTCATCCATTATTCCTAAGAGTGGAGCAAGAATAGGTAAGGGTTTTGTTCTTGTAATGATAATCGGACTCTTGCAAACTGCTGGAACGATGGGGTTTTTGAATCTTGCTTTAGCTTATGGCCTGTCGTCCTCTATGTCATCGATTATCCTCTTTACCAATCCGCTTTGGTTAGCCTTGTTAGCTCATGTTCTTCTAAAGGATCAACTGACCTTCAAAAAAATTAGTGCGCTACTATTAGGAGTTGCAGGAGTTGTGACATGCATTGGATGGGATGGTTCTGCTTTTAGTTTAGGAGCCTTGTTTGCCTTACTGGGTTCTTTTTGTTGGTCTGTCAATACGATTATCACTAAAAAAGTCCCATTTGATAATGGACCTTGGATTTTTACCGGTTGGCAATTATTGCTTGGAGGTATTTTTCTCTATCTATTTTCATTACCCTTACATGAAAGTTATAATTTTGTAAATTTAGGATTTTGGGGCTGGATTTGGTTTGTTTGGTTAATTATACCTGCTTCTGTAGGCTCTTTTGGATTGTGGTTCTTTAGTTTAGGTCAAAAAGGAGCAACGACAGCTAGTAGTTTCTTATTCTTGGTTCCGGTATTTTCTACACTCTTTTCAATTATAGGTTTGCATGAAGCCTTTACGTTAAACTTGTTGGTTGGTGGTGCAATGGTAGTATTTGCTTTAATTTTGGTAAATTGGAAGCAGCAATGAAATTAAGTATACAATAAAAAGAGAGTGGGACAGAAATCGGTCATTCGTTAGAATTCGATTTCGTCGTC
>JBKXCY010000194.1:2513-3124 GCA_046994005.1 Streptococcus sp. | reverse complement strand
TGACTTGAACGCTGCAAACATCGAATCAGCTATGCGTATGATCGAAGGTACTGCTCGTTCTATGGGATTCACTGTTACTGACTAATTGTAACAATCCTATTTGCCCGCAATACACTTGATCAAATGACGAGTGACGTGGGAGATGAAAATCGATATGACCACATTACAAGGAGAAAGATAAAATGGCTAAAAAAAGCAAACAACTTCGTGCTGCTCTTGAAAAAATCGACAGCACAAAAGTCTACAGCGTAGAAGAAGCTGTAGCTCTTGCAAAAGAAACTAACTTTGCAAAATTTGACGCAACTGTAGAAGTTGCTTACAACTTGAACATCGACGTGAAAAAAGCTGACCAACAAATCCGTGGTGCAATGGTATTGCCAAACGGAACTGGTAAAACAGCTCGCGTTCTTGTATTTGCACGTGGTGCAAAAGCTGAAGAAGCAAAAGCTGCTGGTGCAGACTTCGTAGGTGAAGATGACCTTGTTGCGAAAATCAACGATGGTTGGTTGGACTTCGACGTAGTTATCGCTACACCTGACATGATGGCTCTTGTTGGACGTCTTGGACGTGTCCTTGGACCACGTAACTTGATGCCAAACCCTAAAACTGGT
>JBKXCY010000194.1:0-2503 GCA_046994005.1 Streptococcus sp. | reverse complement strand
CGTTGCTAAAGCAGTTGAAGAGTCTAAAGGTGGTAAAATCACTTACCGTGCTGATAAAGCAGGTATCGTTCAAGCGATCATCGGTAAAGTTTCATTCGATGATACTAAATTGGTTGAAAACTTTAAAGCTTTCAACGACACAATCCAAAAAGCAAAACCAGCTACAGCTAAAGGTACTTACGTAACTAGCTTGACTTTGACTACAACTCAAGGTCCTGGTATCAAAGTGGATGTTAACTCACTTTAATTGAAATGAAAAGCTGCCTTCGGGTAGCTTTTTTTGTACGCCATTTTTATTTGCTACAGTTGGTAAAACTAATCGGATGGAAAAAAGAAAATTTTGATGGATATGACTATATAAAAAACGTAATTTATGGTAAAATAATACAGATCAAAAAAGGAGAGAGAAAATGGTAGAACCTAAGTATAAACGTATCTTAATCAAGCTATCTGGTGAAGCCCTTGCTGGCGAACGTGGCGTCGGAATCGATATCAAAACTGTCCAAAATATGGCTCAAGAAATCAAGGAAGTTCACGAACTTGGAATTGAAATTGCCTTGGTTATCGGTGGTGGTAACCTTTGGCGTGGAGAACCTGCTGCTGAAGCAGGGATGGATCGTGTCCAAGCAGACTACACAGGCATGCTCGGTACCGTCATGAACGCCCTTGTGATGGCTGATTCGCTTCAACAAGTTGGCGTGGATACCCGTGTTCAAACAGCGATTGCCATGCAACAAGTCGCAGAACCTTATATTCGTGGTCGTGCCCTTCGTCACCTTGAAAAAGATCGAATCGTGATCTTTGGTGCAGGGATCGGTTCTCCATACTTCTCAACAGATACGACTGCAGCTCTTCGTGCAGCTGAGATTGAAGCAGATGCCATCCTCATGGCCAAAAATGGGGTGGATGGTGTTTACAATGCTGATCCGAAAAAAGATGCTTCAGCTGTCAAATTTGAGGAATTGACCCACCGTGATGTGATCAACAAAGGTCTTCGCATTATGGATTCAACAGCCTCTACTCTCTCCATGGACAACGACATTGACTTGGTTGTCTTCAATATGAATGAACCAGGCAATATCAAACGAGTTGTCTTTGGTGAAAATATCGGTACAACCGTATCGAATAACGTAGAAAAATAATAGAAAATAGAGGAAGATTATGGCAAACCCAATCGTAGAAAAAGCAAAAGAAAGAATGACCCAGTCTCACCAAAGTTTGGGACGTGAATTTGGTAGCATCCGTGCTGGACGTGCAAATGCAAGTCTTTTAGATCGTATTTTCGTAGAATACTATGGAGTAGAAACCCCATTGAATCAATTGGCATCTATCACGATTCCAGAAGCGCGTGTCTTGCTGATCACACCATTTGATAAATCATCTTTGAAAGACATCGAGCACAGCATCAATGCATCTGACCTTGGTATCACTCCAGCCAATGATGGATCTGTTATCCGCTTGGTCATCCCAGCTTTGACAGAAGAAACTCGTCGTGACTTGGCAAAAGAAGTGAAAAAAGTAGGTGAAAATGCTAAGGTAGCGATCCGTAACATCCGCCGTGATGCGATGGACGAAGCGAAGAAACAAGAAAAAGCAAAAGAAATCACAGAAGATGAATTGAAAGGTCTTGAAAAAGAGATCCAAAAAGTAACGGATGATGCGGTCAAACATGTAGATGAAATGACAGCTCACAAAGAAAAAGAATTGATGGAAGTTTAATCCATCTCAACCACTACAGGAAAGAAAGACTCAGTTGGCACTGCTGGCTGGGTTTTATTTCCATTATTCTTGTGAAGAAGCAAGAGGAAAGAAGGAAACATGAATACGAATCTAGCAAGCTACATCATGGGAATGGTCATTGATGAAAATGATCACTTCTATTTTGTTCAAAAAGATGGCCAGACCTACGCGCTTGATAAAGCAGAAGGCCCACATCAAGTCGGAGAAAGTGTCAAGGGCTTTGCCTATACAGATATGAAGCAAAAGCTCCGACTTACGACACTTGAAGTCACTGCAACTCAAGAAAGCTTTGGCTGGGGAACGGTCACGGAAGTGCGCAAGGATTTGGGAGTCTTCGTGGATACAGGGCTTCCAGATAAGCAGATTGTTGTCTCACTAGATATCCTACCGGAGATCAAAGATCTATGGCCTAAAAAGGGCGATCGTCTCTATATTCGCTTAGAAGTCGATAAGAAAGATCGGATTTGGGGGATCTTAGCCTACCAGGAAGATTTCCAGCGTTTGGCTCGTCCAGCCTACAACAATATGCAAAACCAAAACTGGCCAGCCATTGTCTACCGCTTGAAATTGTCTGGAACCTTTGTTTACCTTCCAGAGAACAATATGCTGGGCTTTATCCACCCAAGTGAGCGCTATGCAGAACCTCGTTTGGGAGAGGTCTTAAATGCTCGCGTCATCGGTTTTCGTGAAGTGGATCGGACCTTGAACTTGTCGCTGAAGCCACGCTCTTTTGAAATGCTTGAAAACGATGCCCAAATGATTC
>JBKXCY010000193.1:0-3188 GCA_046994005.1 Streptococcus sp. | reverse complement strand
TCTCTATCACACGTGACGTTTCTGGTGAAGGAGTGCAACAAGCTCTCTTGAAGATCATCGAAGGAACCGTCGCTAGTGTCCCACCTCAAGGTGGACGCAAACACCCACAACAAGAGATGATCCAAGTGGATACCAAGAACATCCTCTTTATCGTAGGTGGGGCTTTTGATGGGATCGAAGAAATTGTTAAGCAACGTCTTGGTGAAAAAATCATCGGTTTCGGTAAGAACAATAAAGCTATTGATGAATCCAGCTCTTACATGCAAGAAATCGTTGCGGAAGATATTCAAAAATTTGGGATTATCCCAGAATTGATCGGACGTCTTCCAGTCTTTGCTGCTCTTGAGCAATTGACAGTTGACGATCTTGTCCGTATCTTGAAAGAGCCACGCAATGCTCTGGTAAAACAATACCAAACCTTACTCTCTTATGATAATGTTGAATTGGAATTTGATGACGAAGCTCTTCAAGAGATTGCGAATAAGGCCATCGAAAGAAAAACAGGAGCTCGTGGACTTCGTTCGATTATCGAAGAAACGATGATGGATGTCATGTTTGAAATTCCAAGTCAAGAAAATGTCAAACTTGTTCGAATTACAAAAGAAGCTGTAGATGGAACTGAAAAACCAATTCTCGAAACAGCCTAGAAAGATAAAATATGGAAATTAACACACATAATGCGGATATCCTCTTAAGCGCTGCAAATAAGAGCCATTATCCTCAAGATGAGATTCCAGAAGTTGCACTTGCCGGTCGATCCAATGTCGGCAAGTCTTCTTTTATTAATACTCTCTTAAATCGAAAGAACCTGGCCAGAACATCTGGGAAACCAGGAAAAACCCAATTGCTAAATTTCTTCAATATCGATGATAAACTCCGTTTGGTAGACGTACCTGGTTATGGCTATGCACGTGTCTCTAAAAAAGAACGCGAGAAGTGGGGGCGGATGATTGAAGAATACCTCACCAGTCGTGAGAACTTAAAAGCAGTCGTTAGCCTAGTCGATTTTCGTCATGAACCTTCTGCAGATGATGTTCAGATGTATGAATTCTTAAAATATTATGAAATCCCTGTGATCTTAGTAGCAACCAAGGCAGATAAGATTCCACGTGGAAAATGGAACAAACATGAATCGATTATTAAGAAAAAACTGGATTTTGATCCAGCAGATACTTTCATTGTCTTTTCTTCGGTAACCAAGGAAGGACTAGAGGAGTCATGGGATGCTATTTTGGAAAATGCGTTTTACGAAATAAATTGAAATGACATGAAAATGTCATTTTTGTTTTGGATTTATCTCGCAATTGTAATAGAAGTGTAATATAAGTGGCTTTGTTTTCTTCTATTTATATGGTATAATCTCTATAAAGATAAAAGATGATAAAAAATTAATTGGAGATAAATTGTATTATGAAAAAGAAAATACGGAATAAAACGAAATTATTTGGTTTGTTCGTTTCTGTATTAGCGGTGGGGACATTTGCTGCTGCTATGAGCGAGCACGTCACATCAGTTGGCGCTAATGATGGAACTTACCAAGCTTATTCAGACCCTACTGAAGCTTTTATCTCACAAATTGGTGAGTCAGCTCGTCAGCTCGGTCAAGAGAATGACCTTTATGCTTCCGTTATGATCGCACAAGCCATCCTTGAAAGTGGTTCAG
Organism: Streptococcus sp.; assembly: GCA_046994005.1. Lineage (GTDB taxonomy): Bacteria > Bacillota > Bacilli > Lactobacillales > Streptococcaceae > Streptococcus. The sequence goes on along the minus strand of JBKXCY010000193.1, from coordinate 1,525 downwards.
GTCAGTCTGGCTTGTCTTCTTATCCGCATTACAACCTTTTCGGTATTAAAGGAAGTTATGCTGGTCAATCTGCAGTGATGCAAACTTGGGAAGATGACGGTGCTGGAAATGCTTATACGATTAATGACGCATTTCGTTCTTACCCATCTTACTATGAATCATTGCAAGACTATGTAGCTGTTTTGAAACAAGGACATTTTGCAGGTGCATGGAAGAGCAACACCTCTAGTTACCAAGATGCAACAGCAGCTTTGACAGGGGTTTATGCGACAGACACTAGCTACTACGCAAAGCTCAATCATATCATTGAAACCTATAATTTGACTCAATATGATTCACCAAATGTTCAAGGTGGTATTACAGGTTCGGTATACAATCCATATCGTCAACAGTTCACTTCACAAGAAATCTTGAATTTGGATATCGCTTGGGCGAACCGTTTGAATTATTAAAACTAAAACAGGCAGATGCCTGTTTTTTATTATTTCCTGGAATATGATTTAAAACGTATATATTTTGAATTTAAGAATTTTTCCTGAAAACCTTTTCAAACTATTTTGTCTATGATATAATGATTTTATTCACAAACATTATATAAGGAGAATAGTATGTCTGAATCTAATTTTATTCAAAAAGTTGGAGCGGCGTGTAATAAGAAAGAGGATCTTTATCAGAAATCTAAAACTCGCTATGCAGTTCGCTCTATTTTTGCTGGAGGATTTCTTACTTTAAGTACGGCGGTCGGAGCGGTTGCAGCTGACTTATTAAATACCTTTGTACCTGGAACGGGTCGTTTCCTATTTCCATTCATCTTTGCCTGGGGGTTGGTTTACCTCTTATTCTTAAATGCGGAATTAACCACCTCAAATATGATGTATTTGACGGCGGGAACCTATCTAAAGAAAATTCACTGGAAGAAAGCTTTGGAGATTCTTCTTTATTGTACCTTCTTTAATTTAATTGGTGCTTTAATCGTAGCTTTTCTGTTCAATCAAACAACTGCCTTTGCACATATCGATCCAAAAGGATTCCTAGCCACGGTGGCAGAAAATAAACTCCAACGGAGCAATCAAGTGGTTTTCTTTGAAGGTGTCATTGCCAATATCTTTGTAAATATTGCTATTCTTTCTTATCTATATTTCAAGGATGAAACAGCGAAGGTGCTCTTAGCCCTATCTGCTATTTATATGTTTGTTTTTATGACCAATGAACACTTGGCGGCTAATTTTGCTTCTTTTTCATTATTAAGCTTTAATTCAGTATCTAGCCAATTGCCACATTTTGAATTTTTAAATATTTTACGTCACTATGGTGTTACCTTCTTTGCCAACTGGGTAGGAGGAGGAGTCCTAATGGGACTAGCCTATGCTTGGTTGAATAATATCAAGAGTCTTTACAACGACTAAAAAATATAAAAAAAGTTTGCAAAAGTACTTGCATTTTTTTTTTATATGTGATAAACTAGTCTACGGTTTGAAAAAACTGCCTAAGACAGTAGGGGAGCTCGACTCATAAAAATCCTACC
>JBKXCY010000192.1:0-3193 GCA_046994005.1 Streptococcus sp. | reverse complement strand
GGCTGCGATAGCTTCGGCCTCTTGCAATTGAGCAAATTTCTCAGCTTCGGCTTGAGCCTTCCGAGCTTCGGCTTCTTTTTGTGTTTCGAAGAGTTCTGCTTCCGCCTTACGTTGGCGTTCGATCAATTCTGCTTCTGCAGCTTGTTGACGCGCATATTTTTCAGCTTCAGCTTGTTTGCGGATGTTAGCATCCAATTCTTGCTCACGGACCTTAACTTCGCGCTCTTTGACTTCCGCTTCTTTTTCTTGCTTCATGATATTGGCTTCGGCTGCCACGCGCTCTTGTTCACGACGTTGCACTTCTGCCTCAATCCCTTTAGCGGCATCTGCTTTTGCTTGGGCAATATCTGCTTCTTGCTTGAGGGCTGCTTGTTTGAGTTTTAATTCGTTTTGTTTTTGCGCAATTTCAAGATCGGCTGCAACACGTTTGTCGTTAGCCAATTTATCTTGTTCTGCTTCGACTTCCTTGCGTTCGCGTTCTGCTTTGGCTTTGGCAATCAAGGCATCTTTCTTAATGGTTTCAACATTTTCAATCCCGAGGTTGTCGATGACTCCCCCTTCATCAGAGAAGGATTGAACCGTAAAGGCGATGACTTCTAGACCCATTTTGGCCAAGTCTGGTGCTACGTTGTCCTGCACTTTTGAGGCAAACTCTTGACGGTCATTGACCATCTTACGGAGCTCCATCTGACCGATCACTTCCCGCAAGTTTCCTTCTAAGACATCTTGGACAGAATTGGAAATATCTGTCGTATTCCAGTTCAAAAAGTTTTCTGCAGCCCGGGCAATCATTTCATCGGTTGTACCGATTTTTAATTTAACAGCTGCATCAGCACGGACGTTAATGAAGTCCAGTGTTGGAACTGCTTCTGACGTCCGAACATCTGTCGAGAATTGCTCAATATCAAGATAAGAGCGTTGTTCGACAAAGGGAATCATAAAGCCAGCTTTCCCACGCAAGTGACGTTGTTTCCGAAGACCTGTAATGACCACGACTTCGTTGGGTTTAGCGTTGACATACCCTTTGACCAACAAGATCAATACAAGAATGGCTACGATTACAAAAGTAATCAACCAACCTGGAATAAATAAAGTATCCATACTTTTTCTCCTTTTTTAGAGGTCTCCCCTCTGTTGTTTATTAATCCTAGTATATCAAAATAAGGCCTTTCCTCAAAGAAAAGACCTGTATTTATGTCTAAATTTATCGAATACAATCTCTAGCTTATTCTTCGTCAAATATTCCTTGAAGACCTGCAAAAGGACTGTTTTCTTCTTTCTTGATCGCTTGAGCGGCTTGGTATTCTTCTTCGGATAGGATTTTCCAATCATTGCCTTCGATAAAACCTTGTCCATCCTCTTCTTCTGGTGTGAGAACCTTGAGAGGAATATTGAGCAGGATGTTATCTGCCACGCTTTCACTCAGATCAATTCTGCCCCCTTCAATGGGAAGGATCAGATCTTCCTCAAGAGCTTCGATATCTGTCTCTGACTGTGCGTCCTCAGCAAACACCTCTGTCACAGGATAGCTCTCTTGAAGTTCAACGGGTTCCATGCTCCGGCTAGATGCCAGAACGATGGTGTAGGTCAATTGGTAATCCAAGACATAGAGACCAGTATCGTAAGTTACTTGACCTGTCGCTTTGACATCTTTTAAATCAAGAATTTCTGGATTACGCTTTTGCAATTCCTTTAGCAAATCCAACTCTTGATCAAAAGCTAGTCCTTCAGGGTTTTTACGGATTTCTTGTGTGTATAAGTTCATTCTTTTGTCCTCAAATCTTCTAGATACTATTAGTATATCATGAAGCTGTCCCTTCAACCAAGAAGTCTCCTCAAAAATTTGTTATAATCATGAAAAAAGATAAAGGAAATCTGATGGCAAGAGTTTACAATTTATCATTTTCAACTGTATATACAGCTTTATTCCAAAAAGTCTTACGAAAGGGTGGAAAAGAGACCAGCCTTGACCAAATCACCTCGCTATTAACAGGCTATTCTCTGGCGGAACTGCAAGAATGGAAAAAGCGTGACGGAAGCTATGGAGATTTCTTTCGCCAAGCTCCCGCCTATCACCCCAATCGAACACTGATTACTGGGAAAGTTTGTGGCGTGCAAATTGAAACAATTCAAGATCCTTTGATGCAGGAAATTCGTCGATTAGATCGTCTGGTCGATTGGTTGAGCAAGGGAAAGACCGTTGAGCAATTGGTTGAAAAATACCAGCTAAAAGAGGAGAAAAGATGAAAGATATCGGAGCTGTTTTTAGGCAAATACGGGAAAGTCGCCACATCTCTTTAGAGGAAGCTACAGGTGGGGAATTTTCACGCTCCATGCTGTCTCGATTTGAAAGAGGAGAAAATGACCTGACGACGCAACGTTTTTTTCAGGCCCTTCAACAGATCAAAACCAGCCTCAGTGAGTTCTCTCATCTAGCAGGGATCGACCAGCACTCTTTTATCCCCAACTTGTTGAAAGAACACTATGAAAACATGAGCTTAGAACATGATCAAGCCTTGTACCAACGCTATCAGCTAGCCTATCAGAAAGATCACAAAAAAGAAGACTTCTTAGCCAGCATTATTCTCAAGGCCCAAATGCTTGGCAACTATCCTGAGGTAGAGTTGGTCGCTAGCCAAGAGGAACTAGATTTCCTCTATGACTATCTCTTCTCTGTCATGGTCTGGGGAAATTTTGAGTTAAGCCTATTTTCACTGACCTCTCCTCTTTTCTCTAGTCAGCTCTATCGACAATACACAGAGGAGTTGGTCCAAAGAGATGATTTCAAGCTTCTCCTAGACTCTTCTCGTCCTGCCCTCAATTCTATATTTCTCAATGGTTTCTTTCTGTCCATTAGTTCAAATGAATTTGAAGATGCATCTTACTTTGATCAGCTGATCAAGGACCACTTTTACTCTGAAAACGAAGCCTACCTTCGGACGGTTTATCTCTATGCCAAAGGAGAACTTCTTTATCGAAAGGGAGAAAAAGAAGCTGGTCTAGAAAAGATGGAGCAGGCCATCCAGGTTCTATCCATCCTTGATTGCAAGGTTAGTGCCGACTACTACAAACAGGGCATGCAAGAACTTATCAAGGAATCCTGAAAAGAGAGTGGGACAGAAATCGGTCATTCGTTAAAATTCGATTTCGTCGTCCCACCTCCGCACAGCTTCAACAGTCTGGGAGACTGTTG
>JBKXCY010000191.1:0-3194 GCA_046994005.1 Streptococcus sp. | reverse complement strand
TATAATTTAAAGTATATTTATTCAAAAGTGGAGGTCCAATGAAAAAGACAGAACGACACCTTTTGATTCAACAGATGATTCGAAATGAAAAACTGTCCACGCAAAAAGAGATTCAGGATCGTTTAGAAGCAAAAGGAATTGCAGTAACGCAAACGACCCTCTCACGTGATTTGCGGGATCTAGGTCTGGTCAAGGTGAAGCGAAAAGATCAATTGTATTATATTTTGCCAAATGAGCCTGAGGTGGCAGAGATTTATATTATGCTGTCCAGCCATGCCAAGTCTGTCTCACGGGCAGAATTCACCTTGGTCTTGCGGACAGAGCTAGGAGAAGCGGCTCTCTTGGCCAATGGTGTAGATGAGATGTCAGATGAGCGTATTTTGGGAACAGTAGCAGGGGCCAATACCCTCTTAATTGTCTGTCGAGACCAAGATGCAGCCATTGAAATTCAAAATGAAATTTTAGGGATGATGCAGTAATCAAGCCCTTAAAGAAAAAGAGAATACCCCATTAAGATGTCAAAAGGAGGAAGATAGGCAACTATCTACTCCTGTTTTCATCTATGGAGCTTGTGTCAGAAAATGATGCAACAGTAAGGAATAAAGAAGTATGACAGTAGAAAAAATATCCCCTGGAATGCAGCAGTATCTAGATATCAAAAAAGACTATCCGGATGCCTTTTTGCTGTTTCGAATGGGAGATTTTTACGAATTATTTTATGAAGATGCAGTGAATGCAGCTCAAATTTTAGAGATTTCCTTAACCTCACGGAATAAAAATGCAGAGAATCCGATTCCCATGGCGGGTGTTCCCTACCACTCGGCCCAGCAGTATATTGATGTTCTCATCGAACAGGGGTATAAGGTAGCGATTGCGGAACAAATGGAAGATCCCAAAGAAGCCAAGGGGGTCGTTAAGCGTGAAGTCGTACAGGTGATCACGCCGGGTACAGTGGTGGATTCGACCAAGCCAGATAGTGAGAATAACTTTCTGGTTGCTTTGGACCGTTCAGGGAATGATTATGGGCTAGCCTATATGGATCTGGTGACAGGGGAATTTCAGGTGACGACTCTCAATGACTTCAGCATGGTTTGCGGAGAAATCCGCAATTTACGTGCGCGTGAGGTGGTCCTGGGTTATGAGTTGCCAGAACAGGAAGAATGTGTTTTTGTGAGCCAGATGAATCTCTTGCTGTCACACGTAGAGACAGCGCTGGACGATGTCCAACTTTTAGGGAATCATCTGAGTGAACTCGAAAAGGAAACGGCTGGCAAACTTCTCCAGTATGTCCACCAGACCCAAATGCGGGAATTGAGCCACCTCAAAAAAGCCCATCATTATGAAATTTGCGATTTCTTGCAGATGGACTTTGCGACCAAGGCTAGTCTGGATTTGACAGAGAATGCTCGGACTGGGAAGAAACATGGTAGCTTGTATTGGTATTTGGATGAAACCAAGACGGCCATGGGAGGACGTTTGTTGCGGTCCTGGATTCAGAAACCCTTAGTCGATTTGAAACGGATTCGAGAGCGCCAGGACATCATTCAGGTCTTTATGGATCATTTCTTTGAACGGAGCGATTTGACCGACAGCCTCAAAGGGGTCTATGACATTGAACGCTTAGCGAGTCGGGTTTCCTTTGGCAAGATCAATCCTAAGGATCTCTTGCAGCTAGGAGATACTCTGGGTCATGTGCCGACGATCAAGTCGATTCTACTGGGGATTGGTGATCCGGTCTTAGATGTCTTGATTGCACGCTTGGATGAACTTCCTGAGTTGCACCGCTTGATTACCTCAGCTATTGCTCCGGAAGCGTCTGCTGTTATTACAGAGGGAAATATCATCCGAACCGGTTTTGACGAGCAATTGGACCAGTACCGTGTCGTTCTTCGGGATGGCACTGGTTGGATTGCTGAGATTGAGGCCAAGGAACGCGAAGCTAGTGGCATTACCGGTCTGAAAATTGATTACAACAAGAAGGATGGCTACTATTTCCATGTCACCAATTCTCAATTGAACCACGTTCCTGCTCATTTTTTCCGCAAGGCGACCTTGAAAAATTCAGAACGCTTTGGTACGGAGGAATTGGCACGCATCGAAGGAGATATGCTAGAGGCGCGTGAGAAGTCTGCTAATTTGGAATATACAATTTTTATGCAGATTCGTGAAGAAGTTGGCAAGTATATCCAACGTCTGCAACAGTTAGCTCAGGCGATTGCGACGGTTGATGTTTTACAAAGTCTAGCCAGTGTCGCTGAGTCGCAACAGTTGAATCGTCCCCTCTTTCATGAAGAACGGCGAATCGCGATCGACAAAGGTCGTCATCCGGTTGTTGAAAAAGTGATGGGAGCCCAGTCCTATATTCCTAATAGCATCTTTATGGATGAGGAACGGGATATTCAGCTGATTACGGGGCCAAATATGAGCGGGAAGTCTACCTATATGCGCCAATTGGCGATCATTGTGATTCTTGCCCAAATTGGCTCCTATGTACCAGCGCAAAAGGCCGAGTTGCCAATCTTTGATGCGATTTATACCCGAATCGGAGCTGCTGATGACCTGGTATCGGGTCAGTCTACCTTCATGGTGGAAATGATGGAGGCCAATCACGCCATTCGCAAGGCAACGACCCAGTCCTTGATTTTGTTTGATGAGTTGGGACGGGGAACGGCGACCTATGATGGGATGGCCCTCGCCCAATCCATCATCGAATACATTCACGATCGCACGGGTGCCAAAACCTTGTTTGCGACCCATTACCATGAGTTGACGGCACTTTCAGAAACTTTGTCTCGCTTGGAAAATGTCCATGTTGCGACTCTGGAGCGAGATGGTCAGGTTACCTTCTTGCACAAGATTGAACCCGGCCCAGCAGATAAGTCCTATGGGATTCACGTGGCTAAGATCGCTGGTTTGCCAGAAGAGTTGTTGAAGCGGGCGGATGCGATTTTGACCAAGCTCGAAGGACAAGCCCAGCAAGTACCGTTTGTGGATGAAACTTTTAAAAAGGAAGCACCTTCACAGGTTGCTGAACAAATGTCCCTCTTTGAGGAGGAGGCAGAAAATACAGTGATCACGGAATTGAAGAATCTGGATCTCTATAATATGACTCCGATGGAAGTCATGATGGCAGTCGCCGAATTGAAAAAGAAATTGTAAAAAAAGATCCTCGTGACGGCGAGGATCTCAGATTG
>JBKXCY010000190.1:0-3202 GCA_046994005.1 Streptococcus sp. | reverse complement strand
CCTTTGGCCAGCCTGGACCTGGAGAAAAGACCAAGGCATCTGCTCCTTGGGCAACTTGGTACAAATCCGGATCATCATTTCGAAGCACCTGGACCTCATCAAATTTTCCGATATACTGTGCTAAATTGTAAGTAAATGAATCGTAATTATCGACTAATAAAATCATCCTTCTTCTCCAATCCTTGTCATCGATTTTGCCTTATTGACGGTTTCTTGGTATTCATTTTCAGCGATCGAATCATAAACGATTCCTGCTCCTGCCTGCACATAAGCCTTCTTATTTTTGAGGATCATGGTTCGAATCGCAATAGCAAAATCGAGATCCCCCGTCACAGAGAGATAGCCAATAGCCCCCGCATAGACGCCTCGTTTCTCTTTTTCTGCCTCATAGATTCGCTTCATGGCTCGAATCTTGGGAGCACCCGAAACGGTCCCCGCTGGAAGAGTTGCCTTCAGAGCCTCAATAGAGGCTAGTCCAGTAAGTAATTGCCCCTTGACCACACTCGTCAAGTGCATGACATAACGGAAGAATTCCACTTCCATATATTTGGTCACTTCAACTGATCCATTTTGAGCGATACGCCCAATATCATTTCGCCCTAGATCTACCAACATCCGGTGTTCTGCGACTTCTTTTGGATCCCCTGCCAAATCAGCTGCCAATTTCCGATCACTCTCTTCATCGAGCCCTCTGGGACGCGTGCCCGCAATAGGATTGGTCGTCACCACTCGGTCCTTGACCGACACCAGACTTTCTGGACTAGCACCGATAATTTGGTACTCCCCAAAATCATAAAAGTAGAGATAATTCGAAGGGTTGGTCACGCGCAAATTGCGGTAATAATCCAATGGTTTACCTAAAAAATCAGCTGAAAAACGTTGACTAAGCACGCATTGGAACATATCTCCTTTTCGAATATAGTCCCGCGCTAGGGTCACCATTTCCTCAAACTCTTTTTGCTCCAAATGATTGTGGAAATGAAGCGCATGCAGGTCCTTGTCCTGAAACTCTTCTTTTGCAGGTCTTGCCAATTGTGCTAATACTTGCTCCAAGCTCGATGCTTGCTCTGCTTCACTCCGTCCACTATAGTGGTTCTCTTCCACCACATAGACCTTTTCCTTTTTGTGATCAAAAATCACATAGCTCTCATATAAGAAAAAGTGGAGATCTGGGGTGCCGATCGTATCTTCAGGAATGGAGCCAATGTTCTCATAGAGGCCAATCAAGTCATAGCCGACAAATCCAATCGCCCCACCGTTAAAAGGAAGCTCTTCAGAAGTTTTCGTTTTGACCGTGATGCGATTCAAAAAGTCCAAAGGATCCTCTTCGATAATTTGATCATTGTAATAGAGGACACCATTTTCAAACTTGACTTCACTGACTGGCCGATAGGCTACAATTGAAAAACGCGCATTCTCTTTTTCACGAGGGATCGACTCCAAGATCATTTTATGGGGCGCATCCAAACGCATATAAGCCAAAATTGGACTCAACACATCAGCAGATAAAATTTTTTTCATATCAGAAACCTCTCTTTTAGAACTCTTTTATTCTAATGAATTCAGCCGCACCCTGATTCGCTTGCTAAGGCGATCAAGAATATCCCACGCTCTGTTTGCGCTTTGGGATCAATGTGCCTAAGCTCGCTTCGCTCGCTAAGGCACATAGAAAAGCCCTCACACAAAAACTGTGTGAGGGCGTAGTGTCCGCGGTGCCACCTCTTTTATAGGGAAAAATAGCTGGTCTTTCCCTACATCTCTATCTCCTCTATCAAGGAGTTGCACGGTAAGGGGTGCCAACCGAATTCACATGGGTTAGAATTCATTGATCATAACAGTCCAATTTTCATCAGTCGCTATTGCTTGTTCGCAATTCCCACAAGCTCCCTGAAAATAGCTGACTCATTACTTTTCTGTTGCTACCATTATAACCCTTTTTCTTAGAAAGTCAATAAAATTTTTAGTCTTTTTTTATACTTTTTTCTACACTTATTTAATAAAATCAGCTCAAAGAGCCCTAGCGTCCCGTCCTTTTTATCCCAACAATAGGATACTCAATAAAGCTAAAATTGCAGGACCACCTTGGGTCAAGATAATCTTTTTATTGGCTGTCATCGCACCGTAGGCTGCAGCTCCAATAATAAAAAGCACAAAAATCGTAACAACTTCACTATTTTTAGAGACAAACAATCCATACAAGAGGAAGACACCAATCAAGGCATTGTATATCCCTTGATTCTTAAATAAAGAGGTCACAGATGGGCGAGCGAGTTCTTCTTTATCCATGTTGAAAACCCGACTTGTGGTATCAGATGTGGTTCTGATGCTCTCCAAATAAAAAATATATAAATGCTCCAGTGCAGCAAGACTTGCTAAAATAATCGTCAGTAATGACATCGTAGATTCTCCTTTTTATTCGACTGTTATTTGTTCAATGCCAGATACTAATTTGTCCAGCAGGTAAGAAAATTGCTCTTGTTCTTGAGCAGTCAAAATCCGACTCATCTGTTCTTTCACCGCCACATGATAGCAAGGGGGATGTTTGACCAAACGATTATAGGCCGTATCCGTCAAATGAATTAAGATTTCCCGCTGGTTTTTTGGATTTCGACTCCGATGGACAAATCCTTCCTTTTCTAATATTTTGAAATGCCGGGTTAAAGCCGCTGGATCAATCTGCAAGCGCTCCTGAACCGCGATCTGATTGCAAGGTGCTTGTTCTAATAAATCCTGCAAAATTTGATAACGTGTTAAGCTAATCCCTAGGCGCTTTTCAAAGAGTTGCGTAGTTGATTGATCTGCCAAGCGTAGTTGGTAGAGCAAATCATTTATTTCTGCCATATTCCTTCTCCGTATTATTTTTGATAAATCAATAATTGACTAATCAATTATAAAATATTTCATATCCTCTTGCAAGGAAAAGAGCTTGCACTGTTTTTCCGCACAAAAAAAGCCGCCTGATTTGGCGACTCTTAGGGAGATTATTATGAAAAAGAAAAGTTTTAGGATTTTTCTAAACAAAGTTAGGAGGTCTTTGTTTATGGTTCTATTATAGCGGACATTTCTTAAAGAAAGCTTACGACTTTATTTCAAAATGAAAACAAATTCTTTACAGATTCTTTTCAGCGTTTAAAATACCTGGGATATCTAGTAAGGTGTTCATCTGATGATTGTCTTGATAGTCAGACGTCAAGAAATTGAT
>JBKXCY010000189.1:0-3224 GCA_046994005.1 Streptococcus sp. | reverse complement strand
AGTTCCATGACTTAGTTTTGAACCTAAAGTTTCAAAACTCCCGAGTGCTAGAAACCATAGTGTTTCTAGCACTTTTCTCACGGCGGAAAGTTTCAGCTGTATTTGAATGAGCCTTAAAAAAATATATTATTTTAATTTTTGGGGTAGCAATTAGGTTGTTTGACATCAAAAAAGGCTGCAATCTCTTCTTCAGTCAGTCCGATCATAGGAGAGATGGTGTGGAGATTGTCTTCTGTCAGTCGATAGACAGTCGGTTCATCAAGATCAGCCTTCCTTTCAACAGTTTCTTCCTTGCTTCGTGCGGATTCGACTGTAGCAGAAGCGGTGGCAACGGATGAAGAAGAGGCTTTGGTTGCCTCGCCTCCATCCAGGTCCTTGAAGCGCTCCACCAAGTAGGTCTTGCGCGCAGTACCGGTATTTTTAGTGGCATAATCAAAGGCGCTGTATTCCCCTAAGAGGATCAGTTTGCTCTTGGAGCGCGTGATGGCAGTATAGATCAAATTGCGCTGCAACATCCGGTGGCTTTGATTGGTAATGGGTAAAATCACCACCGGGAACTCGCTTCCTTGTGATTTGTGAATACTCATCGCATAGGCTAAGCGAATCTTGTACCATTCATTGCGCGGGTAGACGATTTCATTGCCATCAAATTGGATGGTCAATTCATCTTGCTTGGATTCCGTATATTTTCCCGGGAGAAGATCGGTAATGTAGCCAATATCTCCATTAAAGACATTGCTTTCTGCATCATTGACCAGATGGATGACCTTGTCTCCATCGCGGTATTGGCAGTCTGGCGTGTCAAAAACCACCTGATCTTTGACAGCTGGATTGAGAAGGTCTTGCATGAGAGTATTGATATTGTCGATGCCGGCCTGGCCCTTGTACATAGGTGCCAAGACTTGGATATCTCGAGCAGGAATCTGACTGCGAAGGGCAGCAGAAGTGATTTGTTCGATCATCTTAGGGATGTGTTCGCTTCCGGCTTCAAAATAAGAGCGGTCAGCTTTTCGTTCTGTGAAATCTTGAGGGAGCTTGCCTTGGCGAATGTCTCCTGCTAGTGAGACAATGGTCGAGTCCTCACTCTGACGGAAAATATGCTCCAGTTTGGTCTGAGGGATGCTTGGGATCTGCAAGAGATCAGCCAAGACCTGACCAGGACTGACAGATGGTAATTGGTCGGCATCTCCCACAATCAAGAGTTTTGTATCTGTTGCGATGTTGCTAAGTAATTGATTAGCCAGCCAGGTATCAACCATGGAAAATTCGTCCACAATGATAAAGTCTGCATCTAGGTAGTCCTCTAAGTGGCTGGTGTCATCATCCCCTGTCATCCCCAAATGGCGGTGGATGGTGGCGCTCGGAAGTCCGGTCAGCTCATTCATGCGCCTAGCTGCCCGTCCTGTTGGGGCAGCCAAGAGGATCGGCAGGTCTTGTTTCTTCCGAAGATCCAGTTGGTGGAGTTGGGCATAGACGCTGATCATCCCATTGATAACGGTAGTCTTTCCTGTCCCCGGACCCCCTGTGAGGATAAAGACCTTGTTTTGGATCGCTTGGTGAATCGCTTCTTTTTGAATCGCATCGTAGCGAATTCCCAGATCTTTTTCAACCGCCTCAATCGCCTGGTTGATTTTCTCAGGATCAAATGAAGCTTGCTTTCCTTTTTCCAACAATCGACCGATATGACTGCGAATCCCTTCCTCCGCAAAGAAGAGGCTGTTGTCAAAGATCTTGGTGTCCACGTTTTGGACCTTGTCTTCCTCGATGAGGCGTCCTAATTCTTGGGCGACAGTGGAAGGATCCAATTCTACTGGACGAGCGGATTCTAGAAGGTCAATGGTATAGCGCAGGAGGTCCTTGGCTTCGATAAAGGTATTTCCAGTCTCGATAGAGTAGCTAAAAAGGCTGTGGATCAGGCCCGCGCGGAAACGCTCAGGGGCGTCACTTGCAATCCCCAATTCTTCGGCTAGTTGGTCCGCGATTTTAAAGCCCATGCCTTGGATATCTTCCACCAATCGGTAGGGCTGTTGCTCCACGATCTGGAGGGTTTCTTCTTTATAAAAATCTTGGATCTGAAAGGCCAATTTATTGGGAATGCCATAGTTGGCTAGTTGGGCGAGAATGCGCTCCGTTCCGTAATTCTGACGGAGTTTTTCCACAAAAGCCAGGCGGTTTTTCTTGGAGAGACCAGTAATTTCTTCTAATTTTTCAGGAGCTTCCAGAATTTTGTCAATGGTATTGTCCCCATAGAGGTCCACGATTTTTTGAGCCGTTTTGAGACCAATTCCTTTGAAGTGATCGCTGGAAAAATATTTCACCAAGCCTTTGCTAGAGGGTTTGGCACGTTCATACCGACTGATTTTGAGTTGTTCTCCGTATTTAGGATGATGGACCAGCTCCCCCCAGAAGGTGTAGTCTTCGCCTTCCATGATATCTGCCATGGTTCCTGTCACAATAATCTCAAAATCATCAAAATCTTCGGCATCGGTATCGCTGATGTCGAGCAAGAGGATTCGAAAAAAACTGCTAGGATTTTCAAAAATAATGCGCTCAATAGTACCAGAAAAATAATATTCCATCATTTCTTTCCTTTTTATAAAGCGAGGCTGGGACATACTTGTCTCAGCCTCAGTCTGTTAATCTATACTAATAAGTTTTGAAAGGGTAGATAGGCCATAGTCTAAAGACGGCTTGCCCTTTGATTTGTTCTTTCTTGAAAGCTCCGACTTGACGGCTATCTTTTGAAACGATCCGGTCATCTCCAAGTAGGAGGTATTCATCGTCGAGCAACTTCAAGGTAAATTTAGGATTGCCATCCTTGTCTACTGTAAAAGCTTGAGCTGTATTGGCCAATTGGCGGAAGAGTTCTCCATTTTCTTCGAACCCTTTTCCAGTGTATGTTGATTGCAATTTATCTTTTTTGAAACGAGCGATGTAGTCTTTCAAATAGGGCTCATTGGTCTTTTTCCCATTGATGTAGAGGGTATCGTTGTCGTACTGAATGGTATCTCCAGGAAGACCGATGACCCGCTTGACAATGTCCTTGGTTTTGCCGTCGTCGTCTTTTTCATTGGCAACGACAATGTCGAAACGATCAATTGAGAGGTGGTTGACCACAAGGAGATACTCGCTATCTGCTAGGGTTGGATCCATCGAATGGCCGTCCACCTTGACCGGAGCCCAGAGGTAGATGCGAGAGGCGATAATGAGACCAACAATAATAC
>JBKXCY010000188.1:0-3229 GCA_046994005.1 Streptococcus sp. | reverse complement strand
GCTCGACAATCCAAAGACAATTGAGAGGCTAGGACTTTTGTCCCAGCCTCTTTTTTGATTGGATTTGTTATTGTTTTAGGAAAACTCTCATTATTCGGATTTGGATAGAAAATTCAGAAAATTTACTATTTTTCCTTGAAATATTTTCTAAAAATGGTATGATAGTAGCATGCTAATTTGAACTACAAAGTACTGGAAAGGAGAGACATGGAGAAAATTACCTTAGAAACTGCAAAAACCGGCTCAGAGCTTGTTCTTGAAACTCTGCGTGATTTGGGGATTGACACGATTTTTGGTTATCCTGGTGGAGCGGTTTTGCCTTTATACGATGCCATCTATAGCTTTGAGGGTATCCAGCATATCTTGGGTCGTCATGAACAAGGATGTTTGCATGAGGCTGAAGGCTACGCCAAATCGACTGGAAAGCTGGGTGTTGCAGTCGTCACGAGTGGACCGGGGGCGACCAATGCCATTACAGGGATTGCAGATGCTATGAGCGATAGCGTTCCCTTACTAGTCTTTACTGGTCAAGTCAATCGTGCTGGGATCGGGAAAGATGCCTTCCAAGAAGCGGATATCGTGGGAATTACCATGCCCATCACCAAGTACAACTATCAAGTACGTGAGACAGCAGATATTCCACGAATTATCACAGAAGCTATCCATATTGCGACGACCGGCCGTCCTGGTCCGGTGGTGATTGACCTTCCAAAGGATGTGTCTGCTTTAGAGACAGATTTCATCTATGATCCGACAGTGAAGCTTCCTAGCTATCAGCCAACGGTAGAGCCCAATGAATTGCAGATCAAAAAGATCTTGAAGCAATTGAGTAAGGCGAAAAAACCAGTTCTTCTTGCTGGTGGTGGAGTGAGTTACGCTGGAGCTGCAAAAGAGTTGATTGCTCTAGCAGAGCGCTATCAGATTCCAGTAGTGACCAGTCTTTTAGGTCAAGGAACGATTGCGACCAGTCATCCTCTTTTTCTAGGGATGGGAGGAATGCACGGATCCTTCGCAGCCAATATCGCTATGACAGAGACGGATTTCATGATCAGTGTTGGTTGTCGATTTGACGACCGTTTGACAGGGAATCCAAAGACTTTCGCTAAAAATGCTAAGGTTGCCCATATCGACATTGATCCTGCAGAGATTGGTAAGATCATTGCTGTTGACATTCCAGTTGTTGGCGATGCGAAGAGGGCCTTGCAGCAGTTACTAGCCGAGCCAACGGTTCATAACAACACAGAAAAATGGATCGAAAAGGTAACCAAAGATAAGAACCGGGTTCGTTCTTACGACAAGAAAGAACGGGTTGTACAGCCACAAGCTGTGATCGAACGCATTGGAGAGTTGACCAAGGGTGACGCTATTGTCGTCACAGACGTTGGCCAACACCAAATGTGGGCGGCTCAATACTATCCTTACCAAAATGAGCGTCAATTGGTGACTTCAGGAGGTCTAGGAACGATGGGATTCGGTGTTCCTGCAGCTATCGGAGCGAAAATTGCCAATCCAGATAAAGAAGTTGTTCTCTTTGTTGGGGATGGTGGTTTCCAAATGACCAACCAGGAATTGGCCATCTTAAATATTTATAAGGTTCCCATCAAGGTCGTTATGCTTAACAACCACTCGCTTGGGATGGTCCGTCAATGGCAAGAAGCCTTCTATGATGGTCGGACATCAGAGTCAGTCTTTGATAGCCTTCCGGATTTCCAATTGATGGCGCAAGCCTACGGGATCAAGAATTATAAATTTGATAATCCTGAAACCCTGGAGAAGGATTTGGAAGTTATCACAGAAGATGTACCAATGTTCATTGAAGTAGACATTTCTCGGAAAGAGCATGTCTTACCGATGGTACCAGCTGGTAAGAGTAATCATGAGATGTTGGGGGTGAAGTTTAATGCGTAGAATGTTAACAGCCAAACTTCAAAACCGCTCAGGTGTTCTGAACCGCTTTACAGGAGTTCTATCGAGACGTCAAGTCAATATCGAAAGTATCTCTGTTGGCGCAACAGAAAACCCTAACGTATCGCGGATTACCATCATCATTGATGTTGCTTCGCATGATGAAGTGGAGCAAATCATCAAACAGCTCAACCGCCAGGTGGATGTGATCCGTGTTCGGGATATCACAGATAAACCACACTTGGAGCGCGAAGTGATCTTGGTGAAAGTTTCTGCACCTGCTGAGAAGCGGGCAGAGATCTTGGCCATCATCCAACCGTTCCGTGCGACAGTGGTCGATGTAGCTCCGAGCTCGATTACCGTTCAAATGACGGGAAATGCAGAAAAGAGCGAAGCCCTTATTCGTGTCATTCGCCCGTATGGGATTAAAAACATCGCCCGCACCGGTGCAACCGGATTTACTCGAGATTAATTCTCACCTTAACATTGTTAACCCCGCCTTAAAAAGGCGAATAATAAAATAGAAAAGAGATTTTACTTATGGCAGTTCAAATGGAATACGAAAAAGACGTTAAAGTACCAGCACTTGATGGTAAAAAGATCGCCGTTATCGGTTATGGTTCACAAGGTCATGCTCATGCACAAAACTTGCGTGATTCAGGTCATGATGTCATCATCGGTGTACGCCCTGGTAAATCATTCGATAAAGCAAAAGAAGATGGATTTGAAGCTTACCCAGTTGCAGAAGCAACTAAATTGGCTGATATCATCATGATCTTGGCACCAGACGAAATCCAAAAAGATATTTACAAAGATGAAATCGCTCCAAACTTGAGCGCTGGTAAAGCTCTTGGTTTTGCCCATGGTTTCAATATCCACTTTGGTTACATCAAAGCTCCTGAAGATGTAGATGTCTTCATGGTTGCACCAAAAGGACCAGGTCACTTGGTACGTCGTACTTACACTGAAGGATTTGGTGTACCAGCACTTTACGCTGTCTACCAAGATGCTACTGGTAACGCCAAAGACATCGCAATGGACTGGGCAAAAGGTGTTGGTTCAGCACGTGTTGGTCTTCTTTCAACAACCTTCAAAGAAGAAACAGAAGAAGATTTGTTTGGTGAACAAGCCGTTCTTATGGGTGGTTTGACAAGCTTGATCGAAGCTGGATTTGAAGTTTTAACAGAAGCTGGTTATGCCCCTGAATTGGCTTACTTCGAAGTACTTCACGAAATGAAATTGATCGTTGACTTGATCTACGAAGGTGGCTTCAAGAAAATGCGTCAATCATGTTCAAATACTGCAGAATTTGGTGACTTTGTAA
>JBKXCY010000187.1:0-3237 GCA_046994005.1 Streptococcus sp. | reverse complement strand
ACCAACTTCTCTACGACGAGCATTTAACCATAAAATCAACAGAAGGGTTAGCAATAAACTTGTAAAAATGAGACTTCCAATAAACATACGATTTGCCACACGATACATCCCAAGAATAGATTCCTGTAAAGCAGGGTAGTTTGATGAACTCTTAACAAGATCGTAGAGGGTCCAGTTAATGTCCAACTTTTGAATCTTTGCTATCAAGGAATCAATATTTTGATCACCTTTAGCAAAGAAAGTGGCATCCTCATAAGTGGCAGTTTCTACGGTATTACCATAGAGTTTTGCTACTGTATCTAGATCAGTGATGAGGGTGTTTTCATACAACTCCTGAGCATAGGTAACGGCTGCTTTATTTTGACCAGAAAATAAACCTTTGATAGTCACTTCTACTGTTTCATCAGCCCTTTTTTCGTTATCAGCATCATAGAGATTAGATTTAAGCTTTACTTTATCTCCTACATTAAGACCATTCTTTTTAGCTAAATCTTCGTGCATCAAGATTTGATTATGATCCTTATCGGTTAGATGTTCTCCTTCAACTAGTTTATAAGCACCTGAAACAAATTTGTCTTCTTTTGATGAGTCATTGACTCCTGTCAACATCAAGGTAGACTTAAAATTTTTAGCACGTTCTGGCGACTGATTTTGTAGCGTTTGCTCTGTTTCGATAATCTCATGATCTAGTAAATCACCAATACCATTTATCCGTTTTATAGTCGAAACAATCCCTTTAGTCTCACTAATCTTTTTAATATCTTCTCCCTTAAGATTTCCAGCCCCACGAGGAGTTCCAGGATTCGTGTTACGATTAATCTGCATTGAAAAACTATTGGAAATTGACCCTAGACTCTTGGATGCAGCTTCTTGGGTTGCACTTCGCATAGCAAGTCCTAACAAACTAAGAGTACTCATCAAAAGAATAATAATTAACAGTAATAGTGACTTTGACCATTTTCGTGTAATATATGCAAAAGCGTTTCGAAACATAAGAGTCCTTTCTTTATTTTTTCTTTTCTATGAGTTGTTTCTTCTTCAACTCTAAAACCACATCAGATGCCTGAGCAACTTCCTTACTGTGCGTAACAACTATGACACATTTTTGGCGATCTAAGGCCATTCTTTTAAGGATAGCAATAATATCCTTCGCAGTTTCCTCGTCTAGATTTCCAGTCGGTTCATCTGCTAAGATAATTGGAGCCTCTGAAACCAAAGCCCGCGCAATAGCTACACGTTGTTGTTGCCCACCTGAAAGTTGCAGGACATTTCGATTAATTTGTTTTTCATCTAATCCCAATTCAGAAAGTATCTTCCTATCGGCATTTTTATTAACAAGTCGTACATTTTCTAAAGGTGTAAGATAATCAATGAGATTGTAATTTTGAAAAACAAGCGCAACATGGTGTCTACGGTGATAACTAGAGCCTTTTTTCTTGATATTTTCTCCATTAAACAAAACCTGCCCCTTCTTGGGATAATCAAGACCTGCCAAAAGTGAAAGTAAGGTCGATTTTCCCGCTCCAGATTGCCCAATAATACTATAAAATTTACCTTTCTCGAAACGATAATTCACCTTCGAGAGGATAGCTTCACTTTTATTTTGATAACTATACGTAACATCTTTGAGTTCTAACATAGTGTTCCTTTCTCCTTAACTCATATTAGATAAGATTTCTTTTGGAGTTTTGCGCCAAATGAGACCTGTTGTCACACCGAGCGATAATATTACCAAGACTAGAAGACTTAGATAAGATTGGCCTAAAGGTAGTCCCTGAGGTATTTGATCTAATAACTGAAGAGTCTGCTGCTGTCCTTGCTGTCCTATAAATTCTTGCAAAAACAGTCGACTTAGTAGCCGTCCAATAGCAAGGGCAGGTAGCAAAGACATAAGGGACACCAACAATATCTCCATAAGAAATTGAGCAAAAATGCGTCCCTTACTCTTCCCAATTGCTAAAAGAATACCTATCTCATGATTTCGCTCACGCGTCCATAGTGCCATTAAAAATGAGAGGATCCCTGCTCCTGTAACAATTAAACTAATCATCATCGTTCTGACGATTCCTTGTAGCGCTTTAGACGATTCCTTCAAGGAGTCAAAAGCCTTACGGTCCTCGTCTAAACGTAGACGATTCCAATCGATATCCAATTGTTCCACTTGTTTAATGACTTGATTGATTCTATCTGGATTCTTAATACCAAAGGATAATTTTGTCACTAACTTATCAGTCAAATTAAGCAGTTGGCTATTATCGTCATAATGGAGGAAGATTTGATTTTCACTTAAATCTGAGGACATTCCAGTAAATGTCTCCTCCTTCTTGCCAGAAAAAATACCAACGATATCAAAGGTCATTTCCCTAGCTCCACTTTCAGTCATCTGGAAATTGGACAAGGTCAGCTTATCTCCGACGCTTAGCTTATTTTTCCTAGCAAGCGATTCATGAATCATAATTTGCCTTTTAGCAGATATGTGCTTCCCCTTAATGAGTTGAAAAGCACCACTCCTAAAATCAACACTTTGGCCTGTTTCCTTAGTAAAAGTGGCTCCTAAGGCTTGATTAGCCTCATTATCAAGATCATCACGTTCCACCGTTTGTTTTCCTGTAACTACCTTCTTATCGATAAGTCGCACCGGACTTACATATTGAGGTATCGTTGAAATCACATCAGATAGATGACTAATCTTTGCCCCCTCTTTCCAGGAAAAGGCACTCCCTCTTTCTTTACTTACCAGATCAAAACTTGCCCCACTTGACTTCCTGATTTGTGCCTCCATTCCTCCACCAACTTGCATAAGAGAAAAACAAAAATACAAGCAAGATAATATCAAAAATAAAATAAGAAAAAGGATAAAATTCCGCGTTTTTTTGCGGAAAATATAAGCAACTGCCTGTTGTAAGAGAACCATCTTCCACCTCCATTTAAGACATTGGCCCTCAGCTACACCAAAGATAAATGAGGACTCTTCATTTTTCTTATCCTAATTATAGACGACAAATGTGAAACCTTTATGAAATTCAATATTCTAAAGTGATTGTTATCTAAAAATCTAACTGCTGAGATGAAAACTCCAATTAAATAATAACTCTAAAGGACTATCATAAAAAAATACGTTTCATGATTGACTTCACCTCTTTTTCTCCCATAAATCGTCTCTCGCCAATAGCATTTACCCTCGGCATTTGATATAATTTTTCTCAGAGGTATTTTTATTTATGAAGAAACAAGCTT
>JBKXCY010000186.1:0-3244 GCA_046994005.1 Streptococcus sp. | reverse complement strand
AAACTTCCCTGCGCTTGCTGCCGCTCCTTCTGCAGCAGTTCCAGTTGATAAGATACTAGAGGTGGCCATTTTGAATGAAGAGGCTAGACTATTCCCTTCCTTAAATAGCTGGAATGTCTTGCTTAATACTGAGAAGCCGCCACCGATTTTGCCGATCACTTGAGTTAAAAATCCGATTCCTTTGGTGATTCCACTAATAACACCGATTCCTTTACCTAGAATAGATAAGGCTGGCCCTGCTCCTGCTGCAAGGAGACCCCATTTGATAATGTTTTGCTGTTGAGACTCACTCATCTCGCTAAAAGCTTTTGCCATATCAGCAAGTTTTGAAATCCACGGTTTCACAGCTTGCAAACCTGAATTCATGGCTTTTAATAATGGGCCTCCAAATTCAATTGCCAGATCTGTTACCTGGTTCTTGAAGATCTTCAACTGAGATTCTGTTGTCTCGTAGCGTTTCTTAGCTTCGTTTGTGAGAGCTGTATTCTCTTTCCACGCACTATTTGACCTACGGACAGCTTCTCCCATCTTGTCAGACGCAGAAGCCAGTGATTTGAGCATATTTCCTTGACGAATTCCAGACATGTCGAGTTCATCCAGAATACCATCCATGTTTTTGCCTTCTTCGTGAGCTTTCTGAAGTCCTTTAATAAAGGCTTGTAAGGCTTCGGCTGGTTTTTGTTTCCATGCTGTAGAAAATTGCTCTGCTGTCATTCCTGCTGTGCTTGCAATGAGCTGAAGTTTTTCTTTTGCTCCTTCCCCTACGCCAGCAACAGCCTTTCCAATACCAGTAAGTGTCTGGTTCATCGCAGTTCCGCCTGCTTCAGCTTCTATCCCTACACTGCTCATTGCAGTGGCAAGTCCTAAAATTTCAGGCGTTGTTAATCCAGCAAGCTTTCCGCCTGCCGCCAAACGATTGGTCATTTCGACAATATCACGTTCCGTTGTGGCGAAATGGTTCCCAAGATCTACTACTGCTGATCCAAAATGTGCAGACCAGGTACCAAGATCTTTCCCTGAGACTTGCATGATATTCCCGATTTTAGCAATTGATGATGCTGCTTCTTCAGAACTCAAGTTGGTAGAGACACCAAGATTGATCATGGTCTTAGAAAAGTCCTTGATTGCTCCGATTGGAACCCCTAATTGTCCAGCCGCTTCCGCAACATTTGCAATTTCCACCGCACTCGAAGGCATTTCTTTGGCCATCTCACGAATACTAGCAGATAACTTATCAAACTGTTGTGGAGTTCCATCTACAGTCTTTTTCACCCCTGCAAATGCCGTTTCATAGTCGATTGCAGCTTTTAAGGCAAATCCAGCACTTGCAATCAATGGAGCACTGATCCCTTTTGTCAATGTTCCACCAAAATCGGAAACTTTCTTTCCGAATGTTTGAATGTGATCTCCGCTTTTGACCAAATTCTTTCCAAGAGCTTCCATTTTCCCTGAAAAGCTATTTTCACGGCCAACAGCCTTCAAGGCTTGCTCAACCTTATACAGTTGACCTTCCATTGCTGATAACTTGGCATTTTCACGCTCAATATCAGCAGCGGCTTTATCAAATTTAGCTGAACCAGGGTCAAGTTTGTCGAAGTTCTGCTTCATTTGATCGAGTACTCTTTTTTGTGCTTCAATGGCCTGTCTTAAAGACTTGTATTTTACTTTGAGGAGTTCTGTACTCTTACCATTGTTTTTCAGAGTGCTGTCAAGTGCCTTCACGTTATTTTGAAAATATTTGACGGCATTTTTAGCACTTGTTAAGCTAGGATTGAACTTTGACACGTCCAGCCCTAGTTCGATATACATTTGTCCTAGTGGCGTTCCACCTGCCATTTTTCCTCCTTTTACAAACAAAAAAAGCCCAAAGAGGCTTTATACTTCAACTTCTCCAAAAATGTCAGACAAAGCAAGTTGTGTTTCTTTTGGCTGTTCTTCATTCAGGTCGATAATGTTGATAAGATCTTCCCAGCTCAGATCCATGATGTCATGTACATTCATGTTATATGGGCCATCAGCCACTTCTTTGACAAACTTGTAGAGATGTTTCAAAGCATTCTTAGGGTCTACTTTTTCTCCTTTGGGTCTACATCACCCACAAGATGAGCATAGATATCAGTAAATACGTCAATGATTTTAGCAAAATCAGTATGTTCCAATAATTGCTCTACCGTTACATTTTCAAACAATGAGGCGATAAATCCTAACTGCTCATCAAGCTTTTCCACTTCTGTTTTTTCAGATGTGAGTGAGTCGTTCAATACTAAGTAATCACGATAATCACGAGTAGTAATTTCTTTACTAGAGTATAGTACATCTTCTCCAGCTTCGTTTTTCATAGTAAATGTAATTTTTGACATTATTATCCTTCCTATAATAAAAAAACACCTCGATGGGTGTTTCTTATTTTGTCCACGATGTTTTTCCGAATTCAACTTTATTGACTTCGTTATCTGCTTTATTTTTATTCATTGCATAAACGATTGCGACAGTAGCTTCTTTTCCAGCTTGTACAACAATTGTATTTTTTGATTCAACGGCAACAGTGTTTTCATTTGAAATGATAGAATCAAACGCTAGATAATTTTCTTTATCATCGCTTGCAAGAAATTTACCTAAATTGATCTGGACATTTGCTGTATCATCATTCTTAATAGTAACCGTAGTGGTAACTGGAATGAAACTATTAGAATCATGATCCATGGCAATCATTCCAGAAGTTTGTTTCTTTGGCTCTCCTATGGCTATTGATGTCTTGTCGAAAAGAACCCCATCACCAAATTTATATGAAATAATACCATTTAAGCTCATTGCAAAATCATTCGCTTCCAAAAATAAGCTGTGATCCACATTTGAAACAAACATGGATAATTTATCTTTTTCTTTTTCGATCCTATTTTTTTCTTCTTTGACACTTGCTAATTCCTTGTGTGTCTCTGCTAGTTCCTTACTTGAATTAGCTAGTGAAATAGAAAGAAAGACTATAACCGATAAAATGATAATTGCCAATACCGCTGAAAACATAACCTTTTTATTTTTCATTGCAAAACCTCCATATCTTATTATAACAATATTTGTAAAGGTTTACAACTACATAAAGAGAAAATAAAAGGGGCTGGATGCCCCAATTACTACGCAGCAGCAGTCATTCCAAGTTTAGCTTTCATTTTGTTGATCTTGGTTTCATCGCTACCAAAGTACATTGTTCCGTACTTGTTTTTGGTTTGTTCGTCAGTACTTGCTC
>JBKXCY010000185.1:0-3280 GCA_046994005.1 Streptococcus sp. | reverse complement strand
GCCGAGACGTTTTTGCTATTCCAGGAAATATTTTAGATGGTAAATCTGCAGGCTGCCATCACCTGATTCAAGAAGGCGCAAAGCTTGTCACATCAGGCCAGGACATTCTTGATGAATTGAAATACGAATTGTGATTTTCCTATAGGAGAAGTTCCTAGTTGACATCTTTCTTAAAATGTATTAAACTCAATGAGATTTATACAATACAGAGGGATAAAACGTGGTAACAAAAAAGAAAAGCAGTACAACCAAGAAAAATTTGGTGATTGTGGAGTCTCCTGCTAAGGCCAAAACAATCGAAAAATACCTTGGTCGTAACTATAAAGTCATGGCCAGTGTTGGCCATATTCGGGACCTGAAAAAATCAACCATGTCGATTGACTTCGACAATAACTATGAACCGGAATATATCAATATTCGCGGAAAAGGTCCCTTGATCAATGATTTGAAAAAAGAAGCTAAAAAAGCTAAGCAAGTCTTTCTCGCAAGTGACCCGGACCGAGAAGGAGAAGCTATTTCTTGGCATTTGGCTCATATTTTAAACTTGGATGCCAAAGAAAAGAACCGCGTGGTTTTTAATGAAATTACCAAGGATGCCGTTAAAAATGCCTTTAAAGAACCGCGCCAAATCGATATGGACTTGGTCGATGCCCAACAAGCACGTCGTGTCTTGGACCGGATTGTAGGGTATTCGATTTCGCCTATTCTTTGGAAAAAGGTCAAAAAAGGACTTTCTGCAGGGCGCGTGCAATCAGTTGCCCTCAAATTAATCATTGATCGTGAAAACGAAATTAATGATTTCAAGCCGGAAGAATACTGGACCATTGATGGTGTCTTCAAAAAAGGGACCAAACAATTCCAAGCCAGCTTCTATGGGATTGATGGCAAGAAGATGAAGCTCAACACCAATGAAGAGGTGAAAGCTGTTCTTGAACGCTTAGATGGCAAAGATTTTACCGTTGAAAAGGTGGAAAAGAAAGAGCGTCGTCGAAATGCGCCACTTCCCTACACCACCTCTTCCATGCAGATGGATGCTGCCAATAAGATCAACTTCCGTACACGTAAGACCATGATGGTTGCTCAGCAATTGTATGAAGGAATCAATATTGGCTCGGGTGTTCAAGGTTTGATTACCTATATGCGTACTGATTCTACACGGATCAGTCCAGTTGCTCAAAATGAGGCGGCTAACTTTATCGTGGATCGCTTTGGTGAGAAATATTCCAAGCATGGAAGCCGTGTGAAGAATGCTTCTGGTGCCCAAGATGCCCACGAAGCGATCCGTCCATCCAGCGTCTTCAATACACCTGAAAGCATTGCTAAATACTTGGACAAAGATCAATTAAAACTCTACACATTGATTTGGAACCGCTTTGTAGCTAGTCAAATGACAGCAGCTGTCTTTGATACCATGAATGTCCGTTTAGGTCAAAATGGGGTTCAGTATACGGCAAATGGGAGCCAGGTGAAGTTTGATGGTTATTTGGCTATTTATAACGACTCCGATAAGAACAAGATGTTGCCGGATATGGTAGAAGGCGATAGCGTTAAGCAAGTCAATAGCAAGCCTGAGCAACACTTTACCCAACCACCTGCTCGATATTCTGAAGCGACTTTGATTAAGACCTTGGAAGAGAACGGTGTTGGTCGTCCTTCAACCTATGCTCCGACGATTGAGACCATTCAAAAACGCTATTATGTGAAGCTGGTAGCCAAACGCTTTGAACCAACAGAATTAGGGGAGATCGTCAATAAACTGATCGTTGAATTCTTCCCAGATATTGTCAACGTGACCTTCACAGCAGAGATGGAAGGGAAACTCGATGATGTCGAACTTGGAAAGGAAGAGTGGCAAAAAGTCATCGATGCCTTCTACAAACCATTCTCTAAGGAAGTCGCAAAGGCTGAAGAAGAGATGGAAAAAATCCAAATTAAAGATGAACCAGCTGGTTTTGATTGTGAAGTCTGTGGTAGCCCGATGGTGATTAAATTAGGACGTTTTGGTAAGTTCTATGCTTGTAGCAATTTCCCAGATTGTCGTCATACTCAAGCCATTGTCAAAGAGATCGGGGTGGAGTGTCCTGATTGTCATCAGGGACAAATCATCGAGCGTAAAACCAAGCGGAATCGTATCTTCTATGGATGCAATCGCTATCCAGAGTGTGAATTTACCTCTTGGGATAAACCAATCGGTCGGGATTGTCCAAAATGTGGCCACTACTTAGTTGAGAAAAAAGTTCGTGGTGGCGGCAAACAGGTCGTATGTAGCAATGGCGACTACGAAGAAGAAAAAGTGAAATAAGCTTTTAAACAATTCAATGTCTATTATAACGGCAATTTTTATAAATGTCTGTTATAATAGACATTCATTAGACAGGAAGGAAAAGCCTCCCTGTCTTTTTACTTGGCTTTTTGGTATAATGAACCAAGTAGAAAATTAGAAAGATTTGTGGGTGTCAAACAGTCCAGAAGGGTGTTTTGATACCCAAAGAGGTATTAGTGTCATGTCTCAATCTTATATCAATGTTATCGGTGCGGGCCTTGCTGGCTCGGAAGCAGCTTACCAGATTGCCCAACAGGGTATTCCGGTCAAGCTTTACGAAATGCGTGGGGTCAAATCCACTCCGCAACATAAAACAGACAACTTTGCTGAGTTAGTGTGTTCCAACTCTCTTCGTGGGGATTCTCTGACCAATGCTGTCGGGCTCCTCAAAGAAGAAATGCGCCGTCTGGGTTCTGTCATCCTTGAAGCAGCGGAAGCGACTCGTGTACCAGCCGGTGGAGCACTTGCTGTGGACCGAGAAGGTTTTGCTAGTCGAGTGACGGAGAAGGTATCCAAACACCCGCTCATCGAAGTCATTCGTGATGAAATTACGGAATTGCCGACAGATGCCATCACAGTGGTCGCAACGGGGCCTCTAACCAGCGATGCCTTGGCAGAAAAGATCCATGCCCTTAATGGTGGCGATGGTTTCTATTTCTATGATGCAGCAGCTCCAATCATCGATGTCAATACTGTCGATATGAACAAGGTCTATCTCAAGTCACGCTATGACAAGGGAGAAGCAGCGTATCTCAACTGCCCAATGACCAAACAAGAATTTATGGATTTCCACGAGGCCTTGGTCAATGCAGAAGAAGCTCCGCTCAACTCTTTTGAAAAAGAAAAGTATTTCGAAGGCTGTATGCCAATTGAAGTCATGGCCAAGCGAGGCATCAAAACCATGCTCTATGGTCCTATGAAACCAGTTGGTCTAGAATATCCGGATGACTACAAGGG
>JBKXCY010000184.1:0-3311 GCA_046994005.1 Streptococcus sp. | reverse complement strand
GTTGCGCCAAGACAATGCGGCTGCTAGCCTTTACAATATCGTTGGCTTCCAAACCCGCCTTAAATGGGGCGAACAAAAACGGGTCTTCCAAATGATTCCAGGTTTGGAACATGCGGAGTTTGTCAGATACGGCGTCATGCACCGCAATTCCTACATGGATTCTCCAAATCTACTGGAACAAACCTACCGTTCTAAGAAACAAGCTAATCTCTTCTTTGCAGGTCAAATGACAGGGGTAGAAGGCTATGTTGAGTCAGCGGCCTCAGGTTTGGTAGCTGGGATCAATGCAGCTCGCCTTTTCAAAGGAGAAGAAGCAGCGATTTTCCCTGAAACAACAGCCATCGGAAGCCTGGCTCACTATATCACCCATGCCGACAGCAAGCATTTCCAACCCATGAATGTCAACTTCGGGATTATCAAAGAGCTAGAAGGACCACGCATTCGGGATAAAAAGGAACGTTATGAGAAAATTGCCGAACGTTCTTTACAAGATTTGGCTCAGTTTATGGAAAAATAACCCAAGAAAGGAAAAAGTTTGGAGAAAATCCAGACTTTTTCTTCTAAAAATGGTATAATGAATAAAATTTAGAATATAGAGAGTTTTCTGACAATGAACAAATCCTATTTTTATTTAGATATGAAGACACACGAGTTGAAAGTGCCTTATACCGGAAAACTCCGTCGTGTGCGAGTCTTATTACCTAAGAATTATGAAACGGATACAGATAGACGTTACCCTATTGTTTATTTTCACGATGGGCAAAACGTTTTGTACAGCAAGGAAGCTTATGCGGGTCATTCCTGGAAGGTGATTCCAGCTATTAAGCGGAATCCCGATATTAGTCGCATGATTGTCGTTGCGATCGATAATGATGGTTTCCAACGCATGAACGAATACTCTGCCTGGAAGTACAAGGAGTCCAATATCCCTGGTATGCAATTTGGTGGCAAGGGTGTCGAGTATGGGGAGTTTGTCATGGAGGTCGTCAAACCCTTTATCGATCAAGAGTACCGCACCCTTACTGACCGAGAACATACAGCCATGATTGGATCGTCGCTTGGAGGAAATATCACCCAATTTTTGGGCTTGGAATACCAAGATCAAATTGGTTGTTTAGGTGTCTTTTCATCTGCTAACTGGCTACACCAAGATGCCTTCAATCATTATATCGAACGCAAAAAATTATATGCAGATCAACGGATCTACATCTATGTAGGTACTGAAGAGGCGGATGATACAGATAAAACGCTGATGGCGGGAAATATCAAGCAAGCCTATATCGATTCATCTCTTCGTTATTATCACGACGTCATCCAACAAGGGGTTGATCTCAATCATATTGCCATTCGGATTCAATCTGGGGCTATTCACCACGAAGAAGCATGGGCCGAACATTTACCAGAATGCCTTCGCTTTTTGGCAGAAAAATGGGATTAATAGACTGTAAATTGAAGAAATAAAGGAAAGAGGGAACTTATGAATATTGAACATTTAAGCCACTGGAGTGGCCAACTCAACCGTGAAATGTATCTGAACCGCTATGGACACGCAGGTATTCCTGTTGTGGTCTTTGCTTCATCAGGTGGAAGCCATAACGAGTATTATGACTTTGGTATGATTGATGCTTGTGCTCAGTTTATCGAAGAAGGACGAGTTCAATTCTTTACCCTTTCGAGTGTGGATAGTGATAGCTGGCTTTGTAATTGGAAGAATCCTCACGATCGAGCAGAAATGCACCGAGCTTATGAACGCTATGTGATTGAAGAAGCCATTCCTTTTATCAAACACAAAACAGGCTGGTTTGATCCGATGATGACAACTGGTTGCTCTATGGGAGCCTACCACGCGCTCAACTTCTTCTTGCAACATCCAGATGTCTTTAACAAAGTGATTGCCTTGAGTGGTGTCTATGACGCTCGTTTCTTTGTTGGTGACTTTGGAGGCGATGAAGCAATTTACCAAAACTCGCCATCTGATTATATTTGGAACCAAAACGATGGCTGGTTTATCGATCGTTACCGTCAGGCTGAAATCGTTGTTTGTACTGGTTTAGGGGCTTGGGAACAAGATGGACTTCCATCTTTCTACAAACTGAAAGAAGCCTTTGATCACAAAAATATTCCTGCATGGTTCGCTGAATGGGGGCATGATGTCGCCCACGATTGGGAATGGTGGCGCAAACAAATGCCATATTTCCTAGGCCAAATGTATCTATAAGTAAAAAGGGAGGAGACCTCAATGAATTATATCGTTATTTCACCATATTACCCACAAAACTTCCAACAATTTACAATCGAGTTGGCTAATAAAGGGATCACTGTCTTGGGAATTGGTCAAGAGCCATATGAACAGTTAGATGAGTCTTTGCGCAACAGCTTAACAGAATATTTCCGTGTTGAAAATTTGGAAAATCTGGATGAAGTGAAGCGTGCGGTAGCCTTTCTCTTTTACAAACATGGTCCAATCGACCGTATCGAATCCCACAATGAATACTGGTTGGAATTGGATGCGGCGCTTCGGGAGCAATTCAATGTCTTCGGGGCTAAGCCAAAAGATCTGAAGAAAACCAAGTTCAAATCCGAAATGAAGAAACTCTTCAAGAAGGCTGGAGTCCCAGTCGTTCCGGGTGCTGTGGTTAAAACAGAAAAAGACATTGATAAGGCCGTGAAGAAGATTGGGTTACCATTGATTGCTAAGCCTGACAATGGGGTAGGAGCAGCAGCAACCTTCAAGATCGAAACGCCAGAAGATGTGGACCATTTCAAGGCAGAATGGGATGGCAATACTGAGTATTTCTTTGAGAAATTCGTCACTTCTAGTGAGATTTGTACCTTTGATGGTCTAGTGGATCGTGACGGCAACATTGTTTTTTCAACTACATTTGACTATGCTTATACGCCACTCGATTTGATGCTCTACAAGATGGACAACTCTTATTATGTTCTTAAAGAGATGGATCCAAAATTGCGTCAATACGGGGAAGCGATTGTCAAATCCTTTGGTATGAAGGAACGTTTCTTCCACATTGAGTTCTTCCGCGATGGGGACGACTATATTGCGATCGAGTACAATAATCGCCCTGCAGGTGGCTTTACCATCGATGTCTACAACTACGCTCACTCGATTGATTTGTACCGTGGCTATGCTGCCATCGTAGCAGGAGAACCTTTCCCAGCTTCTGAGTTTGAGCCCCTTTATTGCTTGGCAACTTCTCGTCGTGCCAATGCAGCTTATGCTCTTTCAGAGGAAGAAGTTCTGGCTAAATACCATGATCAATTCCGTGTCAAGAAAGATATGCCAGCGGCCTTTG
>JBKXCY010000183.1:0-3334 GCA_046994005.1 Streptococcus sp. | reverse complement strand
ATCTAAAAGAATCCCCCCTTTGATAATACTTATCCTTTGAGATTAGCCATCTGGAAGAGCGGAATCACATAAGGAACAATAGACATCAGGATAGTAAATAACATGAAGAACCAGAACCAGAAGGACGCGAGGGCACGCTGGAAAACTCCCGGTTGAGGTTTATTGGCTTGAATATAAGCCTTGATAGCTGGCCATTTAGTCGCAAGAACCACTATCATGACAATGGAACCAATAGCTAAAACACCAATTTGGAGCCAATTCGCTAGCCCCTCGTCCACATGATAGGCCACATAATGCAAGCCTTGGGAAATCACAAAATTATTGAAAATGTGATAGAAAATAGCCCACCAGATATTGTATTCAAAGGCAATGTAGCCGAAACCTAGACCAATGATACTCGCGAAAAAGAGCTGATCAAAATTGGCATGGAAGAGACCAAACAAGATAGCCGTCATGACAATGGCAAAGACCTTGCCATACCGTTCCAAGCCACGCAAGCCTGCCCCACGGAAGAAGAATTCCTCTGTGATTGGACCAAAAAAGCCAGCATACAAGAGCATAGTCCATGATCGCTCAATCGTATCACCTAGATCGGGTGTTGGAGAATGAAGGCCAATGGTCTCAAACATGCGCTCAATCATTTGTGTCATCACAGATGAAAAGACTTGAGAAAAGCCAAGAAAGGCGAGAAGAATAAAGAAGACTGAAAGAGTCATCTTACGTCCCTTGTGCTTGAGATCATATTTATAAAGGGCCTTCTTGCGATAGGCATTAAAGAGAAAGAGTCCAATGGAAATAGAGATGAGGTAGGGAATACCAGCCCAAACATTCAGGGCATTGAGTTTCTCTGTTACTTGACTTGGATCTTTTCTGAGAGAGCCTGCTATGGTCAATCCAAGGAGGACTTCCCACAGGACGGTTACCAAGGTCATTACCAAGAGATAAATGGCAAGTGTCCCAGAATACCTTCCTATATCTTTTTTAGGGTCTAATAATCGGTTGTATTGGTTCATTTCTTCCTCCTAGAAAATAGATAAAAACACGCACAGACTCCTTCGTATAAGACAAAGAAAATCAAAAAGGCATGCATAAAGTAGTCTTCTGGTAATGCAAGAATAATCGAATCCACGCGCGGATCAAAGAGCCAAGTATTGTCCCCAGCAAATAAGACTTGATGAAAGAGAGTAAAGAATTGATCAAAGCCAATTATAACAGTCATCACTGCAAGCACTACTGGTAAAACCATCATCCAAAAGAAGAGACTACGGTACAGGGCCAGGTAGCCATTTTTGACGACTGTCCGCATAAACTGGATAAAACCAGGTAGTGTGATCACGAAAACGACCGTCACTAAGTGAAATAGGTACTTGACGGCCTCAAAATGGTGCAGTCCATTTTTTGAAGAAGGAAATTGGGGCATCTTCAACACCCATTGAAAAGGATTGGTCAAATAGTTCATCAAGACATTAATATTCTTCATGATGACAGAAGCCGAAAAACCAGTTCGACCCTGGATTCCCAACCAATGGATCTCCAGTGGATAGATGGCCCATGCTAGGCCAATGGTGAGAAGGATGGCAGCGGACAAGATAAAGAAAATTAGGTTTATGGATCTCAAACTTTTAAGCATCAAAATCCCACTCCGCTAAACTGAAAACAACATGTGTCGGTGCAATTGGTAAGGTTGGCACTTCTTCTGGTTTGGTAAAACCAGTCGTCACCAAAAGGGTTGGAATCCCATTGTCAATACCTGCACGAATATCTGTTAGGTAGTTGTCGCCAACCATAACCACTTCTTCTCTTGCAAGACCCAAGTGTTCAATAGCCTTATCCATGATGATGGCCTTTGGTTTGCCAATGATCACTGGCTTGACCCGTGTCGCTGCTTCAACAAGGGCAATCAGAGATCCTGCGCCTGGCAGCAAGCCACGCTCTGTTGGAATGTTGAGGTCAGGGTTGGTCCCGATAAAGTGCGCTCCCTTTTGAATCGCCAAGGTCGCAAGAGCAAACTTCTCATAATCCACTTGCCAATCGAGGCCAATCACCACATAATCAGGTGCTACTTCATCCATGATATAGCCAGCTTCTTCAATAGCATCTTTGAGCCCCGCTTCGCCGATCACATAAACTTTTTTGCCCAAGTTTTGGTCGTTCATGTAATCAATGGTCGCAAGGGTAGCTGTATAGATGGTCGACACAGGGGTTTCAATATTGAAGTGAGTCGCCAGCATATCCCGAACAGTCTCTGGTGTCCGGGTAGTGTTATTGGTGACAAAGAGATAGGGAATCTCACGCGCCTGCAATTCATGGACAAAAGCTTCTCCTGCAGGAATTCGTGATTTTCCTTTGTAAATAGTGCCATCCAAATCAATCAAATAGCCCTTATAGTGCATTTATTCTTCCTTTTCTGTTTCCGTTTCGTCATGTAACTTCTCTGCATCGACTCGTCCACCAGAACCATATAAGAGCAATGCTCCAGCATAGAGGACAAATTGTAACACCAAACCTGTAAAATTAATCCCTTGACTTCCCGATTGGGTGAACAAGAAGGATGCTACCATGAGGATCACAATGGTCAATAACAAGCCTATCACGGTTGCCTGATCCACACTGATTTGATAAACCGTGCGTTTGGTGCTCCGATTTTTCCCGTCAGACTTAGTTTCTGGTTGCAAATTCTCCACAAAATCCGTCACTAAGGTCGCAGCGAGGCTGACTGTTGTGCTAAAGAGCACGCCTTGGGACAAGCGGTGATAGAAATTGGACCAGAAGGATCCTGATTGGCTAGTAATCCCAATCGAGAAGATCATGACCGGTAAAAGAAAGGCCAAGGTGAAATGGATCCAGACCCGATACCAGCGTACATCTTCTCTTAAAAAGCGATTAAAACTCTCTAAATTCAAGCGATAGCGGAAAAATTTATAAATTTCCTCTACCAGGATGATGCCCAAAGCACAAAGAGTCAAGAGCCAATCTCCCAACATGTACAAAGGGTTCTTTTGACGCTTGGCATAGGCCACAACCCGTTTTTGATAGCTTTCAAGTTCCTGTTTTTTATTTTTTAATCTTCTACTTTCCATAATTCCAACCCTTTTCTTCTACTTCTTCCCACTCAATTTCAGCTTGGGCATTGATCTGACCATCTGAAGTAATTTGGTGCTGAGTTTTCAAGCCCTCTTGTTCATATTGAGAGGTGATGAGACCTCCTGCCAGCACTTCTTTGACATATTTCAGATGAACTTTTTTAGGGACATGATGGGTCAAGAAGTCTGCTCCCATCACCTCAAAAACCCAGTCCAAGTACTTGCTATTGTTGACATGTCCGTTCATATCC
>JBKXCY010000182.1:0-3335 GCA_046994005.1 Streptococcus sp. | reverse complement strand
CTTCCATCCTTTGTATCCTCTATTATATAGAAAATCCTTTGAGAATAAAAGTTTTCTGCTCAGAGCATGATTTTTCAGGTAGTTTTCAGGTGATTTTCACAATTATTTTTCAAAAATAGACTGCCTAATTGCTATTGGTTCCTTTTTTCGAGAATCAAAAAAAGAGAGTCCCAACAAAATGGACAGACCATCCTGGGGAACTCTCTTTTCTCAAGTATTTAGAACAATTCTAGTGCAATCATAGTTGTCATGGTTGCATCATAATAGTTGTTCAGAGGTAGATCTTGTGTAAAGATATACTTGTTCTGTTGAACCAACTTCAAATAGCCTTTTTCATGTTCAGAGGCATAGACAATCGGTGCCAAAAAGCTTGCTGCCTGATGATTGTTCAAGGCCTTCCCTTTCAAGTCATAACCTGCATACAGGTTTCGTTGACTCTTGAAAAAGTTAAGCATCTTTTTCACCAATTGTTGACTGGTTTTGTCCTTACTTTGAACAAGGTTGTATGGAAGGCGACAAGCGTTATACGAGTAGGCACCATCATACTTGGATTCAATCGTCTTGGGATCCGCTACACGCGTTCCTTGCTCATCTACCCAGATGAAATCAGGTAGTAAACCTGTTTTGGTTTGGGAGCTGATCGTTTGGAGTTGCTGCAACATCTTTTCTTTGATATCCAACCACTTCGAATCTTTTGTCACTTCATAAAAGATCTGGAATTGCGCTGGCAGTGTATCAGACGTCCGCATCAAATGATAAAACTCCGAGTCCTGATTGGCCCAATTCCCCACCGTTAACACACCAGTTTCTTCATTGTAGTTGTGTGCGAGAATATCTTCTAAAATCGCTTTGGCTTGAACCTGGTAGTCTTTGGCTTGCTTTGGCCATTGCTGAGCAGCTTTTAGAAGAGCATAGGCGATGTAGAGATCCCCATCTGTGGCGTTATGATCCTCATCTTTTGCTTTTCCATTGCTGATGGTTTGTTTCCAAGACATCAATTGGGTACCTTCTAAGCGATGATTTAGATAATAGTGATAGAGTCGGTCAAAGTCTGCTTGTTGGGCTTGTCCTTTTTCAGCAGCTGCAACAGTAATGAGCATTCCATAACTTTGCGCCTCGGATAACACTACTGTTTGATTGCTATCATTGGTGGTTCGAACATAGGATTCTTTCCCTTTTGAAACAACAAAATGCTCATTCCACTGACGATAAATTCGATTTCGCATCTCCACTTTACTTCTCGTTCTCGCTAAAAACAAGGTCAAACAGAAAATGCAAAGGATGACTAGAAACCATACATATCTCATCTTTTTCGTATTCATAATCTCTCCTATCCTGCGAATCGTTTTGTTTTAACCCATTTGGTTTCTTTCCGGTGCAATAGTTTATCCATCACAATCGAAGAGATGGCATCAATCGACACAATGATAAACAGTTGAGAATAGGTGAAATAGGCAGCCAAGGCCAACCAAATTTGCTTGGTAGTGGCTTGACCAAATTGTGAGGCAAGAGCCACATTAATCTGAAGCAGATAAAGCCCAATCATCAAGATCCAATTGAAGAGCATCAATTGCGCAATGTAGATATTTTCAGAATCAAAGGCAAATGGAATTTGCACACCTGGCACCACTGTATGGATACACATGGCCAGAATATTGGCAAAAAAGATCAAGTCCGATAAGACGATGGCTGCGTTAAACCAGAAGAAGACACAGGAATAGTTGGTCACTTCCAACTTCACGCGCCAATTTCCCTTACCAAATAAATGCTTGAAGTTGGAAAGAACCACTTCATAATTCCCTTTGGCCCAACGTTTCCGTTGCATATAGTAACTCTTCAGAGTCTCTGGCTCTTGTTGGAAGGCTTCTGAATTATAAGCTAGTGCAATCAACTTCCCACTTTGCATAATCTTGAAGGAAATATCTGTATCCTCAGTCAAGGCACCGTTTTTCCATCCTCCAATACTCTTGACAAATTCGGTTTGAATAATGAAGTTAGTTCCTGGAATCCGTCCAATCTTAAAGAGATGCCACATGCCCACATGATGAACCCGTTGGGTAACGACAATTTCTTGGTTGATACAGCGAGTCAAGAAGTTTTGATTGGCATTCCGCGTTTTATTGCGGCCGAAAGAAGCCACATGACGTTCTGGATCTTTGAGGACTTCTTTCACAAGGAAATAAAGAGCATTCTTTTCAGGCATGGCATCTGCATCATAGACACAGATATAGTCTCCAGTCGCCATGGCCAGAGCATCATTTAGCACACCGGCTTTCCCACCTGTCCCACTGCGATTGATAATGGTTACATCACGTCCTGCGTACTCTGGCAATGCTTTAACCGCCGAACACTCTTCATAGGTGCGATCGGAACAATTATCCGCAAAGAGGAATAATTCCACACGATCATGGGGGTAGTTGAGGTCGAGAATGGCCTTAGCTGTTTGGGCAATGACCACATCTTCATTATGGGCGGGTACGACGATCGTCACTTTTGGATAATAAGGTAGTGGATCTGTATTGACACGAAAATCACTGTGTTTGAACCAAAAATGAACGGCTGAAAAGAGAATGACCAAGCCCCAGGCTAAGGATAACCAAATCGAAATCAAGGCAATAATCATCACAATTTGACTAATCATGGTCCACCGCCTTAAAGTTTTTATTAACACGATGATAGATCACCGTATAAGCTACAAATAATACAATAAAGCACAAGGCAAAAAATACACTAATGCCTACAGCTATATTAAAAAATATATTTGTAAGAGACATGTTTTCCTCCTAATATTCCACAATAATATCTGTTTCAAGTTGACGTTTTAAGTAACGAATCATTTCTTTATAGCGATGGTATTTGGTTCGATTGGATTGATCCACTACAAGAAATCCTGACTGACATTGAATGGCCTGAACCCCGTCTTCTCCTTGGAAAACCAGTCCTTCCAACTGTGGTTTTAAGACCGTCATATAATCGCTCTTCAGATCCCGCTCGCTATCAGAAGATAAAATCAAGAAATTACCGTCTGATACATAATACAAGCTTTCATTTGGCTTTAGATGATGCGTTACCAAATAGTTGATTTGGTTCAAGGTCAGATTGTACTCTCTCGGTTGCAATTGGAAGAACAATTCCTCGTGCGACCAGTGAATGAGTAAGGCTTGAATCGTATCATTGGTTTGCCCACCATAAGAAGCGATGCGGTCGCGGTAATCTGCGTAAGCTTCTGACTCTTGATCTTTCACTTTTGCAATCTCTTTAAAGAGATGATAGCGAATTTGGGTCAAAATTCCAAGCAAGATTGGAAAACTAAAGAGCAGAAGCAAGGCTTGATG